>JAGPCN010000074.1 GCA_018058035.1 Fuscovulum sp. | reverse complement strand
CGCCATGAAGCCGATGTTGTGGCGGTTCCCGGCGTATTTCGCGCCCGGATTTCCAAGACCCACCCAGAGTTTCACCGCCCCGCCCTCCATGGCTGGACGCGGGACCGCCGCGCCCTTAGCCTGAGCGGATATAGCGGCGATGCCGCCCGTCCTCAACCGATCCGGTCCCGATGCCCGACTTTGCCCTGCGCGGCCTGACCCTGCGCCTGCCCGAAAGTGCGCTGCGCGGCGGGCTGGAAAAGGCCCTGACCTCGGGCCGCTACGAGCACCAGGAGGCGGATGCGATCCTGCTGCACCTGCGCCCCGACGACCGCTTTCTGGACCTGGGCGCGGGGCTGGGGTTCCTTTGTGCCCTGGCCGCGCGGGTGGTCGGCGAAGCGGCAGTGACGGGGGTCGAGGCCGGCGCCGATACCCTGGCGCTGGCGCGGGCCAACCTGGCCGCAAACGGCTTTGCCGGCGTGCGGCTGATCCATGGCGCGGTGACCGCCACCGCCACCGGAGAGGTAGAGTTCGGCCAGCGCCCGGCGTTCTGGGCCAGCGCGGTCAAGACCGGCACCGACTGGCCGCCGAATGCGCAGGTTCACCGCGTGCCCGCCCGCCCGATCGCGGGCCTGCTGGCCGAGGTGCGGCCCACGGTCCTCTGCTGCGACATCGAGGGGGCCGAGGCCGAGGTGCTGGCCCAGCCGCTGCCCGGCCTGCGGCTGGTGGTGGTCGAGACGCATCCTTCGGTCTATGGCGCCGAAGGGTTGGCCGCGCTTGCCGCTGCGCTGGCCGCGCAGGGGCTGCACCCCGAACCCGAAGGGACCAGGGGCGCCACCCTGGTCTTTCGCCGCCGCGCGGAATGAAAAGGGGGGCCGCAAGGGCCCCCCGATCCATCATCTGTCGTCCGAAGATCAGCCTTCGGCTTCTTCGCCGGCCGAGGCAGCCAGACCCGAAGGCGCGGCGATGTTGGCCACCGCGAAGTTGCGCGCCACGGTCGGCTTGACGCCGTTCGGCAGTTCGATGTCGTTGATGTGGATCACATCGCCGATCTGCCGGCCCGTCAGGTCCACCGTGATGTGGTCGGGAATGTCACTGGCGGTGACTTCCAGTTCCACTTCGTGACGCACGATCGTCAGGGTGCCGCCGCGCTTGAGGCCGGGCGATTTGTCCTGGTTCACGAAGTCGACGTGGATGAACAGGTTGATGCGCGATTCGTCGTGGATGCGCATGAAGTCGACGTGGGTCGGCAGGTCCTTGACCACGTCGCGCTGCACGCCGCGGCAGATGACGTGGGTGTCCGGCTGGCCCTCGACCTTCAGATTGAAGAGGGTCTGCAGGAACCGGCCCTGGCGCAGGCGCTTCAGCAGGTAGTTGTAGTTCAGGTTGATCGGCGAAGGGTCCTTGCCGTCGCCGTAGACGATGCCGGGTACGTTGCCATCACGACGGGCTTGACGGGCGGCCCCCTTGCCTGTCCCCGTCCGCACCACAGCCTGAAGATCTGGGATCTCGCGAGCCATTGGTTCTCTCCTAAATACGTCCGCCATCCTCCAAGGGTGCATGGCGCGACCCGCGGGCCTATAGCGGGGAATTGCGGGCAGGGAAAGGGGAAAACGGCCAGAGGCCCCGGCCGAAAGGGGAATGGAGCGGGCGACGGGAATCGAACCCGTGTCTCTAGCTTGGAAGGCTAGGGTCTTACCATTACACAACGCCCGCGCTGCCCTGTCAGTTATGCCCGCAACGCCCATTCGTCAAGCCGCCAGCGACGGGCCCGCCTCAGCCGATCTTGGCGCGCTGCTGAACCGGCGAGGTGCCGAAATGCAACCTGTAGACCCGCGAGAAATGCGAGGTCGACTGGAAGCCGCAGGCCATCGCGATCTCGGTCACCGACTGATCGGTCTGCACCAGCAGGTTCTGCGCCCGGTGCAGCCGCTTTTCCATGAAGTAATGCTTGGGCGTGGAATTCAGGAACCGCCCGAACAGCCGCTCCAGCTGCCGGGTCGAGATGCCCAGCTGCTCGGCGATCAGGCTGGGAGAGATCGGGGATTCGATCGTCTCGTCCATGATCGCGATGGCGCGCACCAGGTGCTGGTTGCGCATGCCATGGCGCGATTGCAGCGACACCCGCTGCGCCGCGGTGCCCTCGCGCACGGCATTGTAGACCATCTGGTCGGCCACTTCGGTCGCCAGGTCAGTGCCATGCGCGCGGCCGATCAGGTGCAGCATCAGGTCCGCCGCCGCCGTGCCGCCCGAGGCGGTGATGATCTTCTCGCGCGCCACGAAGACGCTGCGCACCAGCCGGACATCGGGGAATTCCTCGGTGAAGAGGTCGTGCCAGGCCCAGTGCAGCGCGGTTTCCATGTTGTCCAGGAACCCCGCCTTCGCCAGCACATAGGCGGCCGAGCAGATGCCGCCCAAGGGCGTGCCCGCCGCCCGTTCCCGGCGCAGCCAGGCCAGCAGCGGCGGCGTGGTGTGGGCCGGCACGTTCATCCCCGAGATCAGGAACAGCCGGTCGGTCTTGCGGCCCGGCTCCATCCCGCCTTCGGTCAGCGTCACCGAGCCGTTGGAACAGCTGGCGGTCCGGCCGTCCTCGGACAGAAGGGTCCAGCGGTACAATGGCTTGCCCGAGACCAGGTTGGCGATCCGTAGCGGCTCCAGCGCGCAGGAAAACGCGATGTGGGTGAACTCGGGCATCAGGAAGAAGCTGAAGTGCTGGGTCTGGGTCATCGTCTTCCTCCATGCAAAAGGGGCCGCCCCGGAAGGCGGCCCCCGGGTTTCGTCAGGCAGGGATCACTTCACCGCAGCGGCAGCGGCAACCCAGCCGTCGAACTCGGCCTGGTGGGCGGCGATCCAGTCGGCGACGTGCTTGTCAATGTCTTCCGACGAGGCCGCGCCATCCGCCATCAGCTTGTTCTGTGCCGAAACGTCGTTGATGTCGATCTTGACCGATTCCAGGAACGCCGCCGCGGCCGGATTGTCGGCCAGGAACTTGTCGGTGGCCAGAATGTACATGTTGTCCACCGCAAAGCCCAGGTTCTTGCCGCCGAACTCGGTGTTCGCGGTCACGCCGTCGGGCAGCGAGGTGTAGGGCACGTCCAGCCATTCCACGTCCTTTCCCGGGACCAGCGCGCCCGAGACCCAGTAGGGCGTCCAGGTGAAGTACAGCACCGGCTGGCCGTTCTGCATCCGGGCAATCGTGTCCGCCATCAGCGCGTTGTATTCGCCCTGGTTGTGGGTGACGGTATCGCGCAGGCCGTATTCGTCCATGTGATGCTCGATGATCCGCTCGCAGCCCCAGCCGGGAACGCAACCGGCCAGGTCGGCCTTGCCGTCGCCGTCGCCGTCAAACTTGGCCGCAACCGCCGGGTCCTTGAAATCGCCCAGGTTCTTGACGCCGCCGTCATAGCTGGCCTTGTCGACCAGATAGCCCTGCACCATGCCCTCGACGAAGGGGCCGACGCGCTGCAGCACCGCGTCGCCGCCGGATTCCTGGAAGAAGGCCTCGTGCAGCAGTTCCCAGTGGGCCGAGTAGAAATCGGCGTCGCCGGTGCCCACGGCCAGGTGCGCGGTCTGGATTTCCACCTGCTGAGGCTCGATCGTGTAGCCCAGGGCTTCCAGGCCCTTGTACAGGATGCGCGCCTGGAACAGCTCTTCCGCGATCGGGCTGGCCACCGGACGGATGGTCACGCCCTCGCCGGGCTTGTCCTGGGCAAAGGCCGGAAGGGCCAGTACGACCGCCAGCGCGGTGCCGAGTGCATAGTGTTTCATTCCCTGTCTCCCTTGGTTTGGTTGGTCACTTGGTCTTTCCCAGCAGGCGGGCGATGACGCCCACCGGGCCGGTCTGCCACCACGGCATATGGCCCCGTTCGCGGCCCGAACGGCCGATGCCTTGCGTGACGCGGTCCAGCACGATGGCCAGCATCACGATCCCCAGGCCGCCGACGATGGCCTTGCCGGCATCCAGCCGCCCCATCGCCCGCAGCACTTCGTTGCCCAGCCCCTTCACCGCGATCATCGAGGCGATCACCACCATCGACAGGCTCAGCATGATGGTCTGGTTCAGCCCCGCCAGGATCGTCGGTGTCGCCAGCGGCAATTCGACCTTGCGCAGGATCTGGCCCGGGCTGGCGCCAAAGGCGCGCGCGGCCTCGACCACAGAAGGGCTCACGCCGCGAATGCCCAGCGAGGTCAGCCGCACCAGCGGCGGCAGCGCGAAGATGATGGTGACGACCACGCCCGAGACGTTGCCGATGCCGATCAGCATCACCACCGGCACCAGGTAGACGAAGGCGGGAATCGTCTGCATCGTGTCCAGCACGGGGCGGATGAAGGCCTCGAACCGGTCGGATTTCCCGGCCAGGATGCCCAGCGGCAGCCCGATCACCGCACAGGCGATGACCGAGGCGACCACGATGGCCAGCGTCGTCATCGCCAGGCCCCAGGCTTCGGGCGACAACAGCCCCAGCGCCACCAGGCAGACCGCGACCACGATTGCCACCCGCCGCCCTGCCGCCTGCCAGGCGATCAGCACCAGGATCAGCAGCATGATCACCGGCGGCACCGCCTGCAACCCGGCCTCGACCTTGATGATCATCGATTCCAGGAAGCGCTTGGTCGGCTGGATCAGGTCACGGTTGGAAATCGCCCATTGTTTGATGCCGTCGGCATGCTTGCTCAGGCCAAGGTCGATCGAGGCGAAGGGGTTCAGCCAGTCAAAGGTCTTGTCGGCCATCAGGCTGCCCTCTCTTCGTCACGTCCCTGGATGCCGCGCAAGAGCGCGCGCTTGGTCACCACGCCGACCGGCTGGCCATCGGCCGCGATCAGGATCGGGTGGTCGGTGCCGACCGCCAGGTCGACCAGTTCGTTCAGCTTGTCTCCGGGCTTGCCCACCGGCCAGCCGGCGGTGTCCTGCGGCCCGTTCGCCTGGGTATAGGCGGCAAGCGGCTGCATGATCCGCGCTGCCGTCACCAGATCCAGCTTCGAGATGCCGGCGACGAATTCGGCAACATAGTCATCCGCCGGTTCGGTCACGATCTCTTCCGGCGTGCCGATCTGCACCAGGACGCCATCCTTCATGATGGCGATGCGGTCGCCGATGCGGATCGCCTCGTCCAGGTCATGGGTGATGAAGACCGTGGTCTTGTGCAGTTCCGCCGACAGCTCCATGAAGGTGCCCTGCAGCTGCCGGCGGATCAGCGGGTCCAGCGCGCTGAAAGGTTCGTCCATCAAGAGGATCGTCGGATCGGCCGCCAGCGCCCGGGCCAGGCCGACGCGCTGCTGCATGCCCCCCGACAGCTCGTCGGGGTATTTGCGGTCCCAACCCGTCAGGTCCACCATGTCGATGGCCCTGGCCGCGACCTTGGCCCGCTCGGCCTCGGACTTGCCGCGCACTTCCAGGCTGAACGCTACGTTGTCGCGCACCGTCCGGTGCGGCATCAGCGCCATCGACTGGAACACCATGCCGATCTTCTCGGCGCGCAGGCGGCGCAGCGCCTGCGGGTTCATCGCGTTGACGTTCTCGCCCTCGATGTAGACCGCACCCGAGGTCGGCTCGATCAGCCGGTTGATGTGGCGGATCAGCGTCGACTTGCCCGAACCGCTCAGGCCCATGATGCAGAAGATTTCGCCCCGGCCGACGCTGAAGCTGGCGTTCTGCACGCCCACCACGCAGTCGAATTCCTCGCGGATCGCGGTCTTCGACAGACCCCTGGCCCGCACCGCCTCCATCGCCTGTCGCGACTGGTCGCCGAAGATCTTCCAGATCGCTTCGCAGCGAATGACGTCCTCGCGGGTCTCGGCCATGCAGAATCTCCCCCCTCCGCCTGACTGACTACAACCATAAAAGTTTGCTGTAGACAATATGTATTTTCTCCGACTACACAGAAGGCAGGCTACCTGATTCACCGTGAAGACCCCCGGTTCAGGCAGGAGAGGCGCCCTTGGACATCGATTCTCGCAGCAAGAAGACCCAGTGCATCGAGGACCTGCGCCGCCGCGTCCTGACCGAGGCATTGGAGCCGGGCATCTATCTGGACGAAACCGAACTTGCGGAAGTCTATGGCATTTCCCGCCCGCCCCTGCGCGAAGTGCTGCGCCAGCTGGCCGGAGAGGGCTATGTTGTCCTGCATGAGAACCGCGGCGCGCAGGTGGCGCCGATGTCGCACAAGACCCTGCGCAACTTCTTTGTCGCCGCGCCGATGATCTACGCGGCGACGACGCGGCTTGCCGCCGAAAACGCCACGCCCGCGCAGATCGTGAAGCTGAAGGAAACCCAGTGGGCCTTTCGCCAGGCGATCCGGAATGGCGATGCGGCCGAACGCGCGCTTGGCAACGAACGCTTCCATTCGATCATCGGCGAGATGGCCGACAACGAATACCTGACGCCGTCCCTGCGCCGCCTGCTGATCGACCACACCCGAATCGGCATGACCTTCTACAACCCGCGCAAGTTGCACCTTGCGCCCCAACGCGAACTGGCCGCCGACCAGCACGACCAGTTCATCGCCCTGATCGAAGCCGGAGACGCCGACGCCGCCGCTGACCTTGCGGTGGCGCATTGGGAACTGTCGCGCGCCCAGATCGAAAGTTTCGTCACGCCTGACAGCATCGCCATGCCCCTTGGCCGCGCGCCCGGGGTCTCCGAAACACGAGGAGCCTCATGAAATTCGAAGGCATCTACACCCCCGCCATCACGCCGCACCGTGAAGACGGCAGCATCGACCGCGACGCCTTTGTCGCGCATCTTGAGGGCCTGATGGCCGCCGGGGTGCATGGCATCATCAATGGCGGGTCCACGGGCGAATACTACGCCCAGTCGATGGACGAACGCCGCGAGATGGCCAGCCTGGCGCGCGAAGTCACCAAGGGCCGCACCCACCTGATGGTCGGCACCGTCGCGATCCGGCTGGAGGACAGCCAGGCGATGGCGGAGCATGCCGCGAAGATCGGCGCGGATTCGATCCTCGTCGGCTCGCCGCCCTACTCCGTCCCCACCGAACAGGAAAACGCGCTGAACGCGCTGGCCATCGACCGCGCCGCCGACCTGCCGATCATGCTTTACAACTACCCCGGCCGGATGGGCATCAACATGGGCGAGGAGTTCCTCGACCGCGTCGGCCGCAGCCGCAACTTCTGCGCCATCAAGGAATCCTCGGGCGACATCAACCGCGTCCACCTGCTGGCCCGCGACTACCCGCATATCCAGATGTCCTGCGGCATGGACGACCAGGCGCTGGAATTCTTTGCCTGGGGCGCGCGATCCTGGGTCTGCGGCGGGTCGAACTTCCTGCCCGCCGAACACCTGGCCCTATACAAGGCTTGCGCCGTGGACGGCGACTTCGCCAAGGGCCGCCGGATCATGTCGGCCCTGATGCCGCTGATGCGCGTCCTGGAACAGGGCGGCAAGTTCATCCAGTGCATCAAGCACGGCTGCGAGATGATGGGCCAATACGCAGGCCCGCCGCGCCCGCCGCTGAAAGGCCTGAACAAGGACGACAAGCGCCAGCTGGAACAGGTTGTGCGCGTGTTGAAGACCACCATCGCCCAGATCACCGCGGAGTAAGCCATGAGCCTGCTGACCAAAGACGAATACAAGGCCATCGCCGCCGGTCTCTCCTTTCCCACGACCGCCTTCATCGACGGTCATTTCCGCCCCGCCATCAGCGGCAAGACCTTTGACACGCTGAACCCCGCCACCGGCGCGGTGCTGGCAAAGGTCGCCGCCTGCGGCCCCGAGGATGTCGACCTGGCCGTCACCAAGGCCCGCGATGCGTTCGAGGATGGCCGCTGGTCGCGCCTGCACCCGAAAGAGCGCAAAGAGGTGCTGATCCGGCTGGCGCGGCTGGTCCAGCGCAACGCGCGCGAACTGGCGGTGCTGGAAAGCCTCGACAGCGGCAAGACGATCTACGACTGCGAACAGGTCGACATGCCCGAGACGATCAACTGCCTGACCTGGCACGCCGAACTGATCGACAAGATCTACGACCAGGTCGCGCCCGCGTCCGATAACCACATCGCCATGATCGTCCGCGAACCCGTGGGCGTGGTGGGTCTGGTGCTGCCCTGGAACTTCCCGCTGCTGATGCTGGCCTGGAAGATCGGCCCGGCCCTGGCCGCCGGCTGCTCGGTCATCGTCAAGCCGGCCGAGGAAACCCCGCTGACCACCCTGCGCATGGCCGAACTGGCGATGGAGGCGGGCATCCCCGCCGGCGTCTTCAACGTCGTCCCCGGCACCGGGCCTGACGTCGGCGAACCGATCGGCCGCCACATGGACATCGACGCGGTCAGCTTCACCGGCTCGACCGAGACCGGCCGCCGTTTCCTGCGCTATGCGGCCGAGTCCAACCTCAAGGAAGTCACGCTGGAGATGGGCGGCAAGAACCCCGCCGTGGTTCTGGACGACGCCGAAAACCTGGACCGCGTCGCCGCCCACATCGTCAACGGCGCCTTCTGGAACATGGGCGAGAACTGCTCGGCCTCGTCGCGGCTGATCGTGCAGAAGGGCGTCAAGGACGAGTTGCTGAAACGCATCGTCGCCCACGCCCGCGAATGGCCGATGGGCGACCCGCTGGACCCGGTGAACCGGGTCGGCGCGCTGGTGTCGAAGGGCCACTACGACAAGGTTTGTTCATACCTGGAGAAGGGCCCGAAAGTCGTTCTCGGCGGCAAGGCGGACAAGGGCTTCGTCGAACCGACGATCCTGGACGTCACCCGCGACGCGAAGCAGGCCAAGGAAGAAATCTTCGGCCCCGTCCTATCCGTCCTCACCGTCGACAGCTTCGACGAGGCCATCGCGCTGGCCAACGCCACCGAATACGGGCTGGCCGCCAGCATCTTTACCGGAAACGTCAAGCGCGCCCTGCGCGGCGCCCGTGCCTTGCGGGCGGGCACGGTCACGGTGAACTCCTTTGGCGAGGGCGACATCTCCACCCCCTTCGGCGGCTTCAAGCAGTCGGGCTTTGGCGGCCGCGACAACGGCATCCAGGCCCACGACCAGTACACCCAGATCAAGACCATCTGGGTCGACCTGGCCGACGACGCGGACGAAGCCGTGGCATAAGGACAGCGACCATGACGATGCACAGCGCGCGGCGGACGCCCCGGCACCGGGGCCCCGCCGCCTGGTCCGCGATCCTGCCGGGGCAGCCCGCGCCCGTGGTCCTGCCCGGCGACCAGACGGTCGACGTGGCCATCGTCGGCGGCGGCTTTGCCGGCCTTGCCGCCGCGCGCCGGCTGCGTCAGCTGGACCCCGGCCTCAGGATCGCCGTGCTTGAGGCCAGCCGCCTGGCCGAGGGCGCCTCGGGGCGCAACTCGGGCTTCATGATCGACCTGCCGCACGAGCTGACCTCGGACGACTACGCCGGCCACGGCGACGACCGCGCGATGATCGCGCTGAACCGCCACGCCATCGCCTTTGCCAGGGGCGCCGTGCAGGATTATGGCATCAACCCCGACTTCTTCGACCCGGCCGGCAAGGTGAACGGCGCCGCCTCGGACACCGCCGACGCGCTGAACCGCAGCTATGCCGACCACCTGACCAGTCTTGGCGAACCCAACCAGCGGCTTGACGCGCAAGGCATGTTCGACCTGACCGGCAGCCGCCACTATGTCTCGGGCCTGTTCACCCCCGGCACGGTGATGCTGCAACCCGCGGGCTTTGTCCGTGGCTTTGGCGAGGGGCTGCGGGCAGCCGGCGTGGGGGTCTGGGAAAATACCCCGGTGACCGCGATCGAGGGCGGCGCCGCGGGCTGGACGGTCACCACCCCGCGCGGCCGGATCGCCGCCGGACGGGTGATCCTGGCCAACAACGGCCATCTGGAAAGCTTCGGCTTTGCGGAAAACCGGCTGATGCACGTCTTCCTCTACGCCTCGATGACGGTGGACCTGCCCGCCGACGCCCTGAAGAAACTGGGTGGCGCCCCCCGCTGGGGTGTCACCCCCTCGGACCCGATGGGCACCACCATGCGCCGGATCGACACCGGCCTTGGCGGCAACCGCATCATCACCCGCACCTGCGCCAGCTTCCTGCCGGGGATGGAGGCATCCGAGGCCGCGCTGAAGCGCACCGCCGCCGTCCACGCCCGCAAGTTCGCCGACCGCTTCCCCGCGCTGGCGGGCGTGCGGCAGGAATACACCTGGGCCGGCCACCTGTGCCTGGCGCGCAACGGCACCTCGATCGCGCGCGAACTGGAACCCGGGCTTTTCGCCGCCGCCGTCTGCAACGGCCTTGGCACCGCGCGCAGCACCCTGACCGGCATGGCGGCGGCCGAATTGGCGATGGGGCAAGCCACCGACACCACCCGCCATTTCGCCGCCGAGGCGCAGCCGGTCAAGCTGCCGCCCAAGCCGTTCTCGACGCTGGGCGCCAACCTGTTCCTGCGCTGGAAGGAATGGCGGGCGGGGGCCGAGTGATCAGGCCCGGCGCCCGGTCAGCACGATCAGGCCGCCGGCGGTGATCAGGACCGTCCCGACCAGCGTCCAGGGCTGCGGCACTTCGCCGAAGAAGACAAAGCCCCAGAAGGTGGCAAAGATCATGTAGGCGTAGTCGAAGCTGGCCACGACCTCGGGGCGCGGGGATTGGTAGGCCACGGCCACGCCGATCGCGATGCCGACCATCAGCAGCGCCAGGATGACGATGACGACCCAGGCCCGCAGCGTCATCGGCGCCCAGGGGCCGGTCAGGAACGGATAGTCCAGGGGCGGGGTCAGCCCCGCCGACAGCGCCAAGAGCGCCCCACCGCCGACCGCCAGGAAGGCCAGGTTCAGCCAGAACCCCAACACCGCCGGGGCCACCGCGGCACAGCTGGCCCGCGTCAGGATCGCGGCGCCCGCATAGCAGGCCGCCGCCGCGACCGGCAGCAGCACGACCGGCGAGAAGGCCGCGCCAAAGGGCCGCACGATCACCAGGACGCCGGCGAACCCGGTCAGGATCGCGACCCAGTGCCGGGCCGTCACCGGGTTGCCCAGCACCAGCGCCGACAGCCCCACGATGAACAGCGGCGCGGTGTAGAAGGCCGCGCCGGCCAGCGCCATGTCGATCAGCGGCAGCGCCGGGTACATCGTCAGGTACATCGCGACCAGCGCCAGGCAGCGCAGCGCCACCCAGGGCGCCGGCACCGGCCAGACCCGGCCCCGCGCCATCACATAAAGCACCGGCAGCACCAGCACCGACCGCAGCACCCAGATCTGCCACAGCGTCATCCCCGCGCTGGACAGCTTGATGATCGCATCGGCCAGCGCCATGGCAAAGACCGAGGCCAGGATGGCCGGAACTCCGGGGGGCAGTCGCATCGGTCCGGTCACGCAGCGGGCCTTTCTGGCTGGGGCGGCCGCGCGGTCATGCCATGCGGCTGGGGCCCGCGCCAGCCCCGGCGCCGTCACGGCAGGCTCAGCTTGACCATCCGCCCGCCGTCGATGGTGACCACCTGCCCGGCGACAAAGGCCGCCTCGTCCGAGGCAAGCCAGGCCACCAGCGCCGCCACATCCTGCGTCTTGCCGGTGCGGCCGACCGGGTGGATGCGGCCGATGTTGGCGCGGAACTGCGCCGGATCGGGCATGCTGTCGATGTAGACCTCGGACAGGTCGGTGTCGATCCAGCCTGGCGCCACGGCGTTGCAACGGATGCCCTCGGCGCCATGGTCCACCGCGATCGCCCGCGTCAGGCCATGCAGCCCGGCCTTCGTCGCCGAATAGGCGGCATGCATCGCGTTGCAGCCGATGCCTTCGATGCTGCCGATGTTGACGATGGCGCCCCGGGTCGCGCGCAGGTGCGGCAGGGCGGCCTTGATCAGCAGGAACGGTGCCGTCAGGTTCACCGCGATCATGCGGTTCCAGTCGGCCAGCGCCATGTCCTCGGCCCGGGCCTCTTGCATGAAGCCCGCGTTGTTCACCAGGATGTCCAGCCGTCCTGCCCTTGCGATGATCTCATTCACCACCTCTGCTGGGGCGGCGGGGTCGGCGAGGTCCGCCTCGATCCCTTCGAAGGTGGCGTCCTGCCCGCGTTGGGCGGTGAAGACCCGCGCTCCGTCGGCGCGCAACTTCTCGGCAATCGCTAGCCCGATCCCCATCCGGCCCCCGGTGACAAGCGCGACTTTCCCCTCGAAGCGGCTCATTTGACGGGCTTCCCACCATTCACCTCGACCACCGCGCCAACAATGTAGCGCGCGGCGTCCGAGGCGAGGAACAGGATCACATCGGCAATATCCTCCGGCTCGGCGATCCGGCCCAGCGGCACAGACTTGCCCAGTTCGGCCACCGCCGTATCGGGGTCGAACCCGCGTTTCGCAAAGCCGGTGCGCAGCATCGGCGTGTTGACCTCGTTCGGGGCCACCGCATTGATCCTTATGCCCTTGTCGGCGTGGTCCATCCCCATGCACTGCGTCAGCGAGGCGATGGCGGCCTTCGTCATGCAATAGACCGCATGCCCCGGCCCCGGCCGCAGGCCCCAGCAAGAGGCGACATTGACGATGGCACTTCCCGGCCCCATCAGGGGGATCGCCGCGCGGCAGATGCGGAACGGGGCCTCGACGTTGACGCCCACCGACAGGGCCCAGTCGGCGTCCGAGGTCTCGTCGACCTTGCCGCGGGTGATCACGCCGGCGTTGTTGACGACGATGTCCAGCCCGCCAAGCGCCACCTTTGCCGCCGCCGGAAGCCCGTCGGAATAGGCCGCGTCCAGCAGGTTGCCCGGCAGATGCGCCTCGGCCTCGATCCCCGCCACGTCGCGGTCGGCCACCGCCACGGCCACGCCCTGCGCCCGCAGCGCCCGCACCACCGCCGCCCCGATACCGCCCGCGGCGCCTGTGACCAGCGCCCTCTTCCCCTTGAGATCGCTCATGTTCTTCCTCAGCCGAACGAGATTGCGGGTTTGCCGAACAGGCCGTCCTCGGGCACCACCCCAAGGCCCGGCCCTTCCGGCAGCTTGATGTGGCCGCCGACGATGTTGACGCCCGTCCTGTCGTAATTGCCCTCGATGTAGGGCGCCGCGATCCAGACGCCTTCGCTGAGACGCGGCTGGACGGTTGCGCCGATATGGGTGCAGGCGGCGGCGATGATGTCGCCGCCCCAGGCGTCGTCGCAGGTGTGCGGCAGGCTGCGCGCCTCGCAGATGTCGCGGAAGGCGGCCATCTGCTGCAGGCCCCCGATGCGGGTGACCTTCATCCCGAAGCCGTCGACCAGGCCCGTGCCCGCGACGCGGACCGCCGTCGCCAGATCCTCGCCCATCTCGTCAAGGTAGATGCCGTGATGCACCTGCCCCCGGATCGCGGCCAGTTCCTCGATCGAATTGCAGGGCTGTTCCATGATGAACGGAATGTCCTGGCATTCGCGGCTGAGGCGCAGCGCGTCGCGGGTCGGCAGGCCGCGGTTGCCGTCGGCGGCCAGCCGCACGCCCTTGCCGCGGATCACCTCCCAGACCTTGCGCAGGACGGCGATGTCCACCTCGACCGGGCGACCGCCGATCTTGACCTGCAGGCGGGGGAACCCTTCCGCGACCTTCTCGGCGGCGATGCGGGCGATCTCGTCCGGCTCGCCCACCCCGGTAGCATAGTACGAGGGCACGTTCTCCTGTGCGACGCCGCCCAGCAGGTCGGCCACCCGCAGGCCCGTCGCCTTGCCCAGGATGTCATAGGCCGCAATGTCCACTGCCGCCTTGGCATAGCGGTGGCCGTTCAGCAGGCTGTCCATCTTCCGCCGCAGGCTCAGGGGGTGCAGCGAGGCGCCGATCAGGCCCTGGCCCATCTCCTGCAGCGCGGCGCGGGCGCCCTTGGCATGGGCAGGCGCGTAGGTGGGCCCGACCGGGCAGGTCTCGCCCCAGCCGACAAGGCCGGTATCCGAGACGATCCGGACCAGCGTCGTGTCCAGCGCCCAGACCTTGGCGTTGGCCATCGTGTAAGGCCCGTTCCTGACCGGCAGGTCGTGGGCATAGACGTGGATTTCCTTGATTTTCATGGCGTTTCCTGCGGCGGAAGAAGGACCAGCTTGCCGACATGGGCCTTGCCCAGAAAATCCTTCTGGGCCTGGACGATGTCGGACAAGGGATAGGTGCGGGCGACGACGGGGCGGATGCGGCCGGCCTCGATGTAGCGGACCAGGTTCTCGAACACCGCGTCCTCCTGGAAGGTCGCGCCGAAAAGCGTCAGGTCCTTGAGGTAAAGGGTGCGCAGGTCGATCTGCGCCAAGGGCCCGGCGATGGCGCCCGAGATGACATAGCGCCCGCCCTTCTTCAGCACGTCCAGAAGCTGCGGCCAGCCCGGCCCGCCGACAAGGTCAAGCACCACGTCCACGCTGTCTGCCCCAAGGGTCGCGACCAGATCGGCGTCGCGGTCGACCACCCTGTCCGCGCCAAGGGCCATGACCTCGTCGGCCTTGCCCTTGCCCGCCAGCGCAATGACCGTCGCCCCGCGCAGCTTGGCAAGTTGAACGGCCGAAGAACCGACGCCGCCCGATGCCCCGGTGATCAGCACGGTCTCGGCCCCGACCCTGCCCCGGTGAAGCATGTTCTCCGCCGTGGACCAGGCGCAGGGGATGGCGGCAAGCTCGGCGTCCGACCAGTCGCAGGTCACCGCAAAGGTTTCGCGCGAGGGCGCGACGGCGAACTGTGCAAAGCCGCCGTCGCATTCCGAGCCGAAGGTCCAGCACTCGAACGGCTTCCAGCCGACAGGGGTCCGCAAGAGGTTCCGCACGATCACCCGCTGCCCGATCCGGTCCGAGGACACGCCCGCGCCGACCGCCACGATCCGCCCGCAGGCATCGGCCCCCTGGATGCGCGGGAACTTAAGCGCCTCGCCGGTCCAGCTGGCATCTGCGTCATCCGCGCTGTCGAACCCGCCGGCGCCCCCGGCGTTCGAGCCTTCGGTCACCGCCTTGGAATACCAGCCGATGCGGGTGTTGATGTCGGTGTTGTTCACCGCCGAGGCCGCAACGCGGATCAGCACTTCGCCGGCCTTGGGCTGTGGCACCGGAACATCCGTCCGGTAGTCCAGCTTGTCGTAACCGCCGTGTCCGGTCAGCAGGACGGCGTGCATGGTTCGTGCCATCGCGGCCCCGTCAGTATTCGGTGTTCAGCTCGTCAACCGCCGGAATCTCGCGTTCGCGCCGGGCGATGTAGTCGCGCAGCGCCTCGTCCACGCCGGCGTCCAGCTTCGGCTCCTCATAGTCGGCCAGCAGCTGTTTCGCCCGGTTCAGCGCCCGCTGGGTGATCTCGACGCTGCCCTCGGCCTGCCATTGCTCGATCGAGTTGTTGTCGAAGAGCTTCGGCATGAAGAAGGCGCGTTCAAAGTTTTCCAGTGTGTGCGGGTGGCCCAGGTAGTGCCCGCCCGGCCCCACGTCGCGCACCG
>JAGPCN010000073.1 GCA_018058035.1 Fuscovulum sp. | reverse complement strand
GCGCGCTGGACGTGATTTCCGACATCGTGCTGAACCCGGTCTTCAACCACGACGACATCGAGACCGAGCGGCATGTGATCCTGCAAGAGATCGGCCAGGCCGCCGACACGCCCGACGACATCATCTTCGACTGGCTGCATGAGGTTTCCTACCCCGACCAGGCCTTCGGCCGCACCATCCTGGGCCCGGAATCCTGCGTCGGCGCCTTTGGCGAGGCCGACCTGCGCGCCTTTACCCGCGCCCATTACGGCCCCGACCGGATGATCCTGTCGGCCGCGGGCGGGGTGGACCACGCGGCCATCGTCGCCCAGGCCGAGGCGATCTTTGGCGCGCTGCCCCCGGTTGGCGATCGCCGCGCTGACCCCGCGCGCTTCGTCGGTGGCGAGCGGCGCGAGGTCAAGGACCTGGAGCAGGTGCATTTCGCTCTGTCCTTCGAATCCCCCGGCTACCGCGACGACGCCGTCTACACCGCGCAGGTTTGGTCGATGGCGATGGGCGGCGGCATGTCCAGCCGCCTGTTCCAGAAGATCCGCGAGGAACGGGGCCTGTGCTACACGATCTACGCCCAGTCCGCCGCCTATGACGACACCGGCCAGATCACCGTCTACGCCGGCACCTCGGCCGACGAGATCGCCGAACTGACCCGGCTGACCGTCGACGAAATGAAACGCGCCGCCGACGACATGACCGAGGCCGAGGTCAACCGTGCCAAGGCTCAGCTGAAGGCCGGGCTGCTGATGGGGCTGGAAAGCCCCTCCAGCCGCGCCGAACGCAATGCGCGCCTGTTGTCGATCTGGGGCCGCGTGCCCGGCCTGGACGAGGCGGTGGCCAAGATCGACGCGGTCTCGACCGCGGGCATCCGCGCCTATGGCGGCGGCCTGCTGGCGCCCCGGGCGGCGCTGGCGCTTTATGGCCCGGTCGACCGGGCGCCGGGGGTCGAGGCGATCCTGAAGGGGCTGGCCGCGTGATGCTGGGCTTCCGCCGGCGGGTGCGGATCGAGACCGAGCGGATGACGCTGCGGCTGCCCGCCCATGCCGACTGGCCCGCCTGGATGCAGCTGCGCCGCGACAGCGCCGAATTCCTGAAACCCTGGGAGCCGGTCTGGAGCAATGACCACCTGGCCCGGCGGTCGTTCACCAACCGGGTCTACTGGGCGCAGCGCGCCGAGGCGCAGGGCACCGCGCTGCCCCTGATGATGTTCCGCCGCGACGATGGCGCGCTTCTGGGGGCGATCACGCTGGACGCCATCCGCCGCGGGCCGGCGCAGGCGGGCACGCTGGGCTACTGGGTCGGCGCACCGCATGCCCGCCGCGGCTTCATGCGCGAGGCGATCCAGGCGGTTTGCCACCATGCCTTCACCGCGCTGGACCTCTCCCGGATCGAGGCCGCCTGCCTGCCGGAAAACGCCGCCTCGCGCGGGGTGTTGGAGAAATGCGGCTTCAAGTACGAAGGCGTGGCGCAAAGCTACCTGCAGATCAACGGCCGCTGGCGCAACCATGTGCTTTACGCCAACCTCCGGTCCGACCGCCGCGGCCGCACCGATATCGGCCAGGCCTGACCCCCGGCTCGCGCAGGCGTGATGGGCCGGGCGGGTGACCGCTGGCCGTTTGGGGCTACACTTCCCGCATCCGGAGGTGCCCGATGATCCGTCCGCTTGCCGCCGCCCTCTGCCTGCTGGCGCTGCCCGCATCCGCGCAGGACGCACCGCGCATCCCGTCGCATTGCAACGCGCTGGCGCAGGCCCCCGCAACCGTGCTGCCCGCCGCCTGGGCGCCGGAGGTGGCGCAGGACCATGTCCTGATCCGCTACCTGCACCACGCCAGCCTGGCCATCCTGACCCATGACGGCACGCTGGCCGTGACCGATTACACCGGCCTGATCGGCCGCGCCGATGTGGTGCCCGATGTGGCCACGATGAACAACGCCCACCACACCCACTGGACGGCCGCCCCCGATCCGCGCATCCCGCATGTGCTGGCCGGCTGGCCGGGAGCGGACGGCCAGCCGGCCGACCACCGGCTGGATCTGGGCACGATGCTGGTGCGCAACGTCACCACCGACACCCGCGGCCCCTTTGGCGAGGGCGCCCGGCGCGATGGCAACTCGATCTTCCTGTTCGAGGCCGGGGGGCTGTGCATCGGCCATCTGGGCCACCTGCACCAGATCCCTTCGGACGCCCAATATGCCGCCATCGGGCGGGTCGATATCCTGATGGTGCCGGTGGACGGCGGCTATACCCTGCGGCTTGACGATATGAAGCGCGTGGTGCAGCGGCTGAAATCCTCGGTGGTGATCCCGATGCACTGGTTTTCCGGTGCCTCGCTGGGCGAATTCCTGGCCGAGATGGAGGGCGAGTTCGACGTGGTCGAGACCGGGCTGCATCAGATGGATTTCTCGCTGCGCGAGCTGCCGTCGCGGCCGACCATCCTGGTGCTTGAACCGCGGCTGCTGGACGACTGACCCGGGCAGCGGGTAGGGAGGGGGCTGAAAGAGGTGCTCCGATGCTGCAACCCTGCGATGCCGCCTTTCTGTCCGCGCTGTCGGCGCGCCTGCCTCCGGGCACGCTGGCCCCGGCCGAGCCGCGCCACCTGACCGAGCCGCGCGGCCGCTGGCAGGGGCTGGCCGGGGCGGTCGCCCGCCCGCGCCGGGTCGAAGAGGTGGCGGCGATCGTCGGCGCCTGCGCCGCGGCCCGGGTGGCGGTGGTGCCCTGGGGCGGCGGCACCGGGCTGGTGGGCGGGCAACTGATGCCCGAAGGCCCCGCACCGCTGGTGCTGTCGCTGGAGCGGATGGCGGCGGTGCGGGCGGTGCTGCCGGCCGAGAACGTGCTGATCGCCGAAGCCGGGGCGACGCTGGCCGCCGTGCAGGCGGCGGCCGAAGGTGCGGGGCGGCTGTTTCCCTTGTCGCTGGCCTCGGAAGGGACGGCGACGATCGGCGGCAATCTGTCCACCAATGCCGGCGGCACGGCGGTGCTGCGCTATGGCAACGCCCGCGACCTGTGCCTCGGGGTCGAGGCGGTCTTGCCCGACGGATCGGTGTGGCACGGGCTGAAGCGGCTGCGCAAGGACAACACCGGCTATGACCTGCGCAACCTGCTGATCGGCGCCGAGGGCACGCTGGGGGTGATCACCGCGGCCAGCCTGCGGCTGTTCCCGCAGCCTGCGCAGCGGGTGGTGGCGCTGCTGGTGGTGCCCTCGCCGCAGGCGGCGCAGGACCTGCTGGCGCTGGCTGAAAGCCGCCTCTCCGGCCTGGTCAGCGCCTTCGAGCTGATCGCGCGGGCGGGGCTTGAGTTCCTGGCCGAGGTCGGCCCCGAGATCCGCCTGCCCTTTGCGGGGACGCCGGACTGGTCGGTCCTGGTCGAACTGGGCCTGCCGGCGGCGCTGGACCCCGAGCCGACGATGGCGGCGCTGTTCGAGGCTGCGGTCGCGGCGGGGCTGGTCAGCGATGGCGTGATCGCCACCTCTGCCGCCCAGGCAAAGGGGCTGTGGGCCCTGCGAGAGGCGATCCCCGAGGCGAACCGCCGGATCGGCGCGGTATCAAGCCACGACATCTCGCTGCCGCTTTCGGCCATCCCCGGCTTTATCGCCGAGGCCGGTGCTCGCATCGCCGCCCTTGGCCCGTTCCGGGTGAATGCCTTCGGCCACCTGGGCGATGGCAACCTGCATTACAACGTCTTCCCACCCAAGGGGGGAAAGCGCCAGGACCACGAGGCCATGCGCGAGACGGTGAAGCAGCTGGTGCATGACATGGTGCAGGCGCAGGGCGGCTCGGTCTCGGCCGAGCATGGGGTGGGGCGGCTGAAGGTAGTCGATCTCGAGCGCTATGGCGACCCGGTGAAGCTGGCGGCGATGCGGGCGGTGAAGGCGGCGCTGGATCCGGCCGGTATCCTGAACCCGGGGGCCGTGCTGCGCGGCGACGGAGGGTGAAGCAAATGCGCGGCTGCCGCCGCAAGCCTTTTTCGTGGGGGCTGGCGTCGGCTCCCTTGGCCGATGTCGCCTGACGAGGGGCGCTGCCCCTCGAGCTCCCCGGGGTATTTTCACCAGAATGAAGTCCATTCCCCTTCAGTCCGGTTGAAATACCCCGGGGGGGGTTGGGGGGCTGGCCCCCCATCGCCCGAGGAGGAGCGCTGAAGCGCGACGACGAGAGGAAAGGCTTGCGGCGCACGCCGCTCCGCTGCCTTACGCCTGCGGGCCGGCGTGGTCGAAGAGGCCGTGGTGGGTCTTGTCCCAGTAGAACGGCCGCGTCGCCATTTCCCACAGGCCCTTGTAGGCGGCCAGTGCGGCCAGCGGGAAGTAGAACTGCAGGGTGGCCACCCAGAGCGGCGACAGGCGGTGGCCGCTGCGCCGGAGCGCGACGATCCCGAGCGTCAGGTTCACCACCTCGGACAGGATGAACAGGGCAGACATCACCGACAGCGTGCCTTGCGGCAGCACGGCCTGAAGCGGATGCGGCAGGCCCAGCGGGATGCACCAGAAGCTCCACAGCAGCGGGGCGAGCAGGAATTGCAGGATCGTGCCCAGGAACATCACCTGAAAGCCGGCAAAGCGCCAGGCCCCCAGCTGGCGCCACAGCAGCACGGGATCGCGCATGTGGACGGCCCAGGTCATCATGTAGCCCTTGATCCAGCGCGAGCGTTGCTTGATCCAGGGGATCATCCGGCAGTTCGCCTCTTCGGCGGTGACGGTGTCGATCAGTTCGGTGCGGTAGCCGTGGCGAAAGAGGCGCACGCCCAGGTCGGCGTCCTCGGTCACGTTGTGGGCATCCCAGCCGCCCAGTTCCTCGATCACCGAGCGGCGGAAGAACAGCGTGGTGCCGCCCAGCGGCACAGCCAGGCCAAGGCGCTGGATGCCGGGTAGAACCAGCCGGAACCAGGTCGCGTATTCGATGGTGAAGCAGCGCGACAGCCAGTTGGTGCGCGGGTTGTAGTAATCCAGCACGCCTTGCAGGCAGGCCACCTCGGGGCCGCGGCTGTGGAAGCGGTCGACCACCTTGCGGATCTGGCCGGGTTCGGGCGCATCCTCGGCATCGTAGATGCCGATGATCGAGCCGCGGCAATGGTCCAGCGCCAGGTTCAGGGCGCGGGGCTTGGTCTTGACCCTTCCTTCGGGAACCGTGACCACGCGCATCCAGGGCGGCAGTGCGGCCGCGGCCAGGGCGGCGCGGGTCGTGGTATCCTCGGCCTCGACCGCCAGCACCACGTCGAGCAGTTCGCGCGGGTAGTCCAGACGCGACAGCCGGCGCACGAGGCGCGGCGCGATGTCGCTTTCGCGGTAGAGCGCCACGATGATCGACACCTGCGGCAGGCGCGCGATGGTGGGCGGCGGGGCCGAGGCCAGGGGTTCGCGCAGCGCGGTCAGGCCGGCGGCCAGCTTCAGCGCGCTGGCCAGCGCCAGCGACATGAGCGCCATTGCCAGCACCAGTTGCGCCACCAGGCCGGGGGCGATCCACAGCACGGTCAGCGCCAGCAGCCCCAGGAACACCAGCGGCGCCAGCCGCTCGGGCCGGCCCCAGACGCGGCAGCTTTCGGCCTCGGGCACCCGGGTTTCGGCCAGCCGGGCCAGGCGGTGGCCGCGCCGGGCATGGACGGCGGCTTCGATCTGCCCGGCGGGTGCAATGGCCATCAGCACCGGGCCAAGAGCGGCCTCGAGCCGGTCGCGGTGGCGGCCGAATTCCTCGGGGCGCGAGGTGGCGACGACGATGGCCGCCCCGACCCGCCGCCAGGGCACCAGGCCCAGGCGCAGGCAATCCTGGGCGCCGATGCGGTCGATCAGCCAGGGATCGGGCAGAGGTGCGGTGGGATCGACCAGCGCGACGCCGAAATGGCGGGCCGCCGCCGCCAGCAGGTCGGCCTCTTCGGCCGCGCCATGCGACAGCAGCAGGTCGATCAGCCGGCCCGACCGCCGCGCCCGTGCCGACAGCGACTGCACCAGATCCTCGGGCCGGATCAGGCCTTCGCGCAGCAGGGCGATGCCCAAAGTCTCTTCGCCGGCCGCGTTGGGCGGCGCGGGCAGACCCGGAAGCGAGGGTAACCGATAAAGACGCGCCGTCGCCATGCCCGCACCGATTGTGACGGGCCAGCATCCCCCGGGACGGTTAACAGGTGGTTAACCGAAACCGGAAAAAACGCCGGGGCAGGGATCAGGCGGCGCGGCGGGCCTGCATCGCGGCGGCGAAACGCTCGAACAGGTAGAAGCTGTCCTGCGGGCCGGGGCTGGCCTCGGGGTGGTACTGCACCGAGAACACCGGACGGCCGTCCATCGCGATGCCGCAGTTGGTGCCGTCGAACAGGCTGACGTGGGTTTCGCTGACCCCCTTGGGCAGGGTCTCGGCATCCACGGTGAAGCCGTGGTTCATCGAAGTGATCTCGACCTTGCCGGTGGTCAGGTCCTTGACCGGGTGGTTGGCGCCGTGGTGGCCGTGGTTCATCTTGCGGGTCTTGCCGCCAAGCGCCAGCGCCAGCATCTGGTGGCCCAGGCAGATGCCGAAGAGGGGCAGGTCGCGGGCCAGCACGCCCTGGATCATCGGCACGGCATAGGCGCCGGTCGCGGCCGGGTCGCCGGGGCCATTCGACAGGAAGACGCCTTCGGGGTTCAGGGCCAGCACCTCTTCGGCGGTGGCGGTGGCGGGCAGGACGGTGACCTCGCAGCCGACCGAGGCAAGGCAGCGCAGGATGTTGCGCTTGGCGCCGTAGTCGACGGCCACGACGCGCAGGCCCGGGCCTTCGCGGCGGGCATAGCCCTCGGGCCAGGCCCAGCGTTTCTCGTCCCAGCGGTAGCTTTGCGCGCAGGTCACGTCCTTTGCCAGGTCCAGGCCGACCAGGCCCTTCCAGGCCCGCGCCCTGGCCACCAGCTTTTCGATGTCGAAGCGGCCTTCGGGGTCGTGGGCCAGTGCGACATGCGGCGCACCCTGCTGGCGGATGGCGCGGGTCAGCCGCCGGGTGTCGATGCCGCCGATGCCGATGCGACCGATCTTTTGCAGCCATTCGGTCAGCTCGCCGGTCGCGCGCCAGTTCGACGGCTCGGTCGGGTCCCATTTCACCACCATGCCGGCGGCGGCGGGGGTGGCGGTTTCGTCATCTTCCGGCGTGATGCCGGTGTTGCCGATGTGGGGGAAGGTGAAGGTCACGACCTGGCCGGCATAGCTGGGGTCGGTCAGGATTTCCTGATAGCCCGTCATTGCGGTGTTGAACACCAGTTCGGCCACCGTCTCTCCGACGGCGCCAAAGCCCTTGCCGTAGAACAGCGTCCCGTCGGCAAGCGCAAGGCAGGCGGTGGCATCACGCGGCGCGGGCATGGGCTGAGTCTCCGGGCATGGGCAAATTGGCGCGAACCTAAAGAGGCCGGGCGACAGGGTCAACCCCTTGGAGCAAAAGGATTATCCATTCAGATCATGGGGTTGTGGAAAGCCGGGGCGGTTGCGCGAAGGCCCGGGGTGCGATATGGTGGCGGACCGGAAACCATGGGGATGGCCACCGATGTCATTGCGCGACCGCTTGCAGGCGGCCCTGAAGGACGCCATGAAGGCGAAACAGGCCGACCGGCTGTCGACCCTGCGGCTGATCAATGCCGCAATCAAGGACCGCGACATCGCCAGCCGCGGCGACGGCGGCCCGGAAATGGTGTCGGACGCCGACATCACCGCGATCATGGGCCGCATGGTCAAGCAGCGCCAGGAATCGGCACGCGCCTATGAAGAGGGCGGGCGGCTGGAACTGGCCGAGGGGGAATTGCAGGAAATCGTGGTGATCCAGGAATTCCTGCCGCGCCAGATGACCGGGGAAGAGGTCGAGGCCGCCATTGCAGCCGCCATCGCCGAGACCGGAGCCGCCAGCATCCGCGACGTGGGCCGGGTGATGGGGGTGCTGAAGGGCCGCCATGCCGGCCAGATGGACTTTGGCGCCGTCGGCGCGCTGGTGAAGGGGCGCTTCGGCTAAGGGCGCCTTGGCGGCTGGCGCAGCGCCGCCAGCGCTGCGGTCAGGTCCAGGCGCAGCGCCAGGCGTTCCTCGGCCGAGAGGAAGGCGCCGATCTCGACCACGCGCGGGCCGCCCGTCAGGGTCAGGTAATTCGGCACCGGGCCTCCGGCCGGGTAACAGTCCACACGCACCCAATGCGGGTTCGCCTCCCAGTCCTGCCGCTGGCCGTTCGGGCCGTGGCGGCTTAGCGTCATGCGGGCGGGCGACAACACCAGGTCCTCGACGATGTCGCGGTCGCGGCCGTTCTTGCGCAGGGCAAACCAGATCGCCCAGACGGTGGCGCCGATGAACGGCAGCAGGCCCCACAGCACCGGCGAGCCGAGGATGGCCAGAAGCGGCACTGCGATCAGGGCGACGGTCAGGCCGACGAACCAGACAAAGCCCCTTTGCGTCAGCGACCGGTGTGGCCAGAGGTGCAGGCGGCGGGTGTCGCGATCTGGGGGGAGCCATTCGTAGGGCATCTTCTATCGGCCCAATAGCTTGCGCAGAAGCGACAGCAGGAGTGCGGCCAGAACCAGGCCCGCGCCCGTGAACCAAAGTGCGAGGCCTGCATTCGTCATGACGGTCTTCCAGAAGAAGGCGTCGGGGTAATCGACATACCGGCGCGGCATCGGCACCAGCGGCAGGCTGGGCAGGGCCACCAGCGCGCTGCCCAGATGCGCGGACCAGTGGCCGGCGACCGGGACCCGGCCCAGCCATCCGCCCGCCGCCGTGCCTTGCGCGATCAGCGCGAGGCCGCCAAGGCCAAGCAGCATGAAGGCCACGGCCTTGAGCCACTCATGCAAGACGACGATGTAATAGGTGTCGTGATACGCGGCTGCCATGCCCTCTGGCTGCGATGAGCGGACGAGCACAGGTTCGATCCCGTTCAGCAGGGCAAGGAGGCAGGCGGCGCCCGCCGTCGCCGTCAGGGCAAGGCCGGATGCGGGCAGGCCGGTCAGGGCGGCCAGTGGGCGCAGGGCCAGCGGCAGCAGGACCCATCCCGCCAGCAAGGCCACGAGGGGAAGAGGGAAGGCCATCAATGCAAGAGGCCCCCGGATCGCTCCGGGGACCGCTTTGTCTTGTGCGTCAGACCCATGCGGACTAGCCGCTTAGTGGGCGTGCTGCTTGTCCCAGTCGCTGCGCTTGGGCAGCTGCTCGAACGTGTGTTCGGGCGGCGGGCAGGGCAGGGTCCATTCCAGCGTGTCGGCGTATTCGTTCCAGTAGTTGTTCTGGGTCACGCGCTTGCCGGCGAAGAGGGTGTAGAAGATCACGCCGATGAACCACAGGAAGGACACAAAGGCGATCATCGCACCGATCGACGACCACCAGTTCCAGTAGGCAAACGCCTCGGGGTAGTCGATGTAGCGGCGCGGCATGCCCTGGCGGCCCAGGAAGTGCTGCGGGAAGAAGGTCAGGTTCGAGCCGATGAACATCGCCCAGAAGTGGATCTTGCCGGCCCATTCCGGGTACTGGCGGCCGCTCATCTTGCCGATCCAGTAGTAGATGCCGGCGAAGATGCCGAAGACGGCGCCCAGGCTCATCACATAGTGGAAGTGCGCCACGACGTAGTAGCCGTCATGGTAGACGCGGTCCAGCGGCGCCTGGCTGAGCACGATGCCGGTGACGCCGCCGACGGTGAACAGGAACAGGAAGCCGAAGGCCCAGAGCATGGGCGTCTTGAACTCGACCGAGCCGCCCCACATCGTGGCGATCCACGAGAACACCTTGATGCCGGTGGGCACCGCGATGACCATGGTGGCCAGCATGAAGTAGCTTTGCTGGGTCAGCGACATGCCCACGGTGTACATGTGGTGCGCCCAGACGACGAAGCCCAGCACGCCGATGCCGACCATCGCGTAGACCATCGGCAGATAGCCGAACACCGGCTTTTTCGAGAAGGTCGCGATGACGTGGCTGATGATGCCGAAGGCGGGGATGACGATGATGTACACTTCCGGGTGGCCGAAGAACCACAGGATGTGCTGGTACAGGATCGGGTCGCCGCCGCCCGAGGGGTCGAAGAAGGTGGTCTGGAAGTTGCGGTCGGTGATCAGCATGGTGATCGCGCCCGCCAGCACCGGCAGTGACAGCAGGATCAGCCAGGCGGTGACGAAGATCGACCAGCCGAACAGCGGCACCTTGTGCATGGTCATGCCCGGCGCGCGCATGTTCAGGAAGGTGGTGATCATGTTGATCGCGCCCAGGATCGACGAGGCGCCCGACAGGTGGACGGCGAACAGCGCCAGGTCCATCGAGAAGCCGGATTCACGGGTCGACAGCGGCGGGTACAGCACCCAGCCCACGCCCGAGCCCAGCTGGCCGTTGCCGCCCGGGCTGAACACCGAGGCCACCGCCAGCGAGGTGCCGGCGACATAGAGCCAGTAGGACAGGTTGTTCATCCGCGGGAAGGCCATGTCCGGCGCGCCGATCTGCAGCGGCATGAAGTAGTTGCCGAAACCGCCGAACAGCGCCGGGATCACCACGAAGAACATCATCAGGATGCCGTGCGCGGTGACGGTGACGTTCCACAGGTGGCCGTTCGGGGTGCAGACCTCTCCGGCGGCGGCGGCCGACAGGCGCATGCCCTCGGCGCACATGTACTGCACGCCGGGGTTCATCAGCTCCATCCGCATGTAGACGGTGAAGATCACCGAGATCAGGCCGACAAGCCCGCCGGTGAAAAGATAGAGGATCCCGATGTCCTTGTGGTTCGTCGACATGAACCAGCGGACGAAGAAACCCTTCTCGCCGTGATCATGGCCATGGATGGCTGCGTCGGCCATTGGCTGCTCCCGTTGCTGTTCCCTTGGTCCGCCCCTTTGCGGAGTCGGATATTCAAGGTTCGTCATAACTTCGCACCGCAGCCGGGGCAACGGCGGAAATTGATCTGGATCAACAACAATTGTCGCACGCGGGGTTTGCGCCACCCCTTGGGGCGCGGCGCCGGCCGTTCCGGGGCCGGGCAAAGGAACGGCGCCGAAGCGGGGCTTCGGCGCCGTTGCGGCGATCGGGGGGGCACGCGCTGGGCCGGGCGGCCCCGAAGGCCACCTTACTGCGCGACCGAGGCCAGGTAGGCCGCCATGTCTTCGCCGCCCTTGGCCAGCTTGAACGACATCTTCGACTTGGCGCCGTCGTCACCCAGCGTCGTCTTCAGCCAGGCGGCCGGATCGGCGACATAGGCGGCGAGTGCCGCTTCGTCCCAGACGGTGCCGGCGGCGCCGACCGCCAGGATCGAGTCGCCATACTTGAAGTCGGGGTCCGAAGCGACGGCGCGGCCGACGATGCCGTACAGGTTCGGGCCGGTCTTGCCGCCCTTCTGGATCTCGGTCCCGTCGGGGGCGATGATCGAATGGCAAGCCTTGCACTTCTTGAAGTCGTTCTCGCCGGCGGCCGGATCGCCGGCCAGCGCAGGAGAGGCCAGCGCAAGCGCGGCCAGAGCGGCAAGGAAGGGTGTCTTGGTCATGGTGTCCTCATCATCATCGACGCGAGTCGCGTCTTGGGGCAAAGGATGGGCAGGGGGGGCTTGTTATGCAATAGCAGCCTTCGTTGCGGCGCGGCACCGGGCCTTTCGCCCGGCCATTTCAGCCACAGGCGGGGGCGGCGCCGAAGGCCGTGTCGAAGGTGCGCATCAGCGCCGCGTCCAGGTCGGCCATGGTGACGGGCAGGCCCAGGTCGACCAGGCTGGTGACGCCATGATCGCGGATGCCGCAGGGCACGATGCCGTCGAAATGCGACAGGTCGGGTTCGACGTTGATCGAGATGCCGTGAAAGCTGACCCAGCGGCGGATCTTGATGCCGATGGCGGCGATCTTGTCCTCGGCCGGTTGCCCGTCCGGGCCGCGCCGGTCGGGCCGCACCACCCAGACGCCGACCCGGCCGGGGCGGATTTCGCCCCTGACGTTGAATTCGGCCAGCGCCGCGATCACCCAGTTTTCCAGCATGCGGACAAAGCAGCGCACATCGCCGCCGCGCGCCTTGACGTCCAGCATGCAGTAGATGACGCGCTGGCCGGGGCCGTGATAGGTGTATTGCCCGCCGCGCCCGACCGGAAAGACCGGAAAGCGGCCGGGGTCCACCAGGTCTTCGGCGCGGGCGCTGGTGCCGGCGGTGTAAAGCGGCGGGTGTTCCAGCAGCCAGATCGCCTCGGCCGCCTCGCCGCGGTGGATCGCCTCGGCGCGGGCCTCCATCGCGGCCAGCGTCTCGGCATAGGGGGCCAGGCCGTCGATATGGCGCCATTCGACGGCAAGGGCGTTCGGCTGGGTCTGGCTGTCGGTCATGGCGTCGGGAATTCCGGTCTTCCGATTTCGGGCCGCCGTGGTAGCATGCGGCAGATTTCCAGACCTCTCCATCAGATTGCGGAGCGATGCAATGAAGTTCAAGTCCCTTGCCGGCGGCGCCGTGATCGCCTCGCTGACCTTCACTCCGGTGGCGCCCTTTGCCAGCCCGGCGCGCGCCGATGGCAAGGACGTGGTCGCGGGCCTGATCATCGGCGGCATCATCGGCGGCGCCATCGCCAGCGAGAACGCCAAGAAAAAGAAGACCGGCGGCAAGACCAAGGCCAAGTCGTCGAAGTCGAAGGCCCCCGCCATCTCGGCCGAGCAGAAGGCCGAGAACGTCGAGGTGCAGACCGCGCTGAACCATTTCGGCTGGAACGTCGGCACCGCCGATGGCGCGCTTGGCAAGAAAAGCCGCGGCGCGATCACCGAATACCAGGCCTTCATGGGCTATCCCGCGACCGGCGAGCTGACCGATCACGAAAGGACCGTGCTGGTCACCGCCTATCACCGCGCGCAGGCCGGCGGTTCGGCGATTTCCGAGATCGTGTCGGGGTCGGTCTACGGGATGCGTGGCGTGCTGTTGGCGCAAGAGCAGGAGATGAAGGCCGGCACCACCATGGCGGGCACCGCGCCCGAAGCCGGGATGCCCAAGAAGGGCAGCGTGGCCGCCGCCGCGGCCGCGGCCCTGCCGTCGCTGATGCCCGAGGAGCCGGCGGTGGCGCAGCCGGCGGGGGCCATCGCGCCCACCACCCCCGCGATCGAACCCGAAGCGGCGGCCGTCGTGGCGCCTCAGCCGGTGCCGCTGCCGCTGCCTGCCGACCCGACCGAGGTCGCCGCCGCCCCGGCGCCGCTGCCGCTGCCTGCGGCACCCGCGGTCGAGCCCGCGCCCGAGCCGGTGGCGGAACCCGTGGCGGAACTCGAACCCGACACCAGCGGCCCGGGCCTGCCCACGTTCCTCGATGCCAACGGCGGCAAGGGCACGCTCTTGGCCGCCTGCAATGATGTCGCGATGCAGACCTCGGTCAACGGCGGGCTGACCTCTGCCGCCACGATGACCGACGCGGGCTTTGCGCTGTCGGAACAGTTCTGCCTGGCCCGCGCCGAGGCCGTGGCCGCGGGCGAGGCGCTGACCGCCAAGGTCGCGGGCTTTACCCCGCAGCAGATTTCCGACCAGTGCGGCGCGCTGGCGCCGGCGCTGAAGGACCACGTCGCCGCGCTGTCGCTGCGCCCGGTCGCCGAAGTTCTGGCCGGCACCGAGCAGTTCGTGCTGACCTCGGGGATGTCGCCGGCGCAGCTGTCGGGCACCGCCAAGGTCTGCCTGGGCGTCGGCTATGCCGAGGACAAGATGGATGTCGCCATCGGCTCGGCCTTGTTGCTGACCGCGATGGGCGAAGCGGGCTATGCCGAGTTGCTGGGCCACCATCTGGCGCGTGGCTTTGGCGCCACCGAACGCGCCGATCTGGCCGAGGGCTGGTACGAGATGGCCGCCCAGGCGATCGGCAGCGGCGGCGCCGTCTTTGCCGCCGACCAGCCGGGCCGCGCCGACCTGCTGCTGTATGCCGCCTACACGCTGAACGGCCACGGTGCCGACCTGGCCCCCAAGGCCGAGGTGCAGGAGGCCGCGCTGCCCAGCTTTACCGTGGCACCCGAGGCCGCACCGGAGCCTGCGCCCGAGACCGCCGCCGCCGAACCCGCGCCGCTGCCCGCGCCTGTCGAGGCGCCGGCCGAAGTGCCGGTCGCCGACAGCGCGCTGGCGGTCGAAGGCCCCGGCGCCGACGCGATCCGCCTCAGCGCCGAGGTCGCGCGGATGGTGGTGACGGTGCCGATGATGGCGCTGGCCGGCAACTGACCCAAGGCGGGCCGCGGGCACAGAAAAAGCCCCTTCCCAAGGCCGCCGCCAGCGGCTAGATAGCCCTCACCCAAGGGCCGGTATGTGCGGATGTGGCGGAATTGGTAGACGCGCAGCGTTGAGGTCGCTGTTCCTTAACCGGAGTGAAAGTTCGAGTCTTTTCATCCGCACCACCGGCCCGGGCCTGACATCAGGCGCCGGGCCTTTTCATGTCCGCCGCCCCGCGGGCGCGGGGAAACCCTTGAGAAATTGGATCAAATGCCCGGCTTAACCGGGATTTAGCCTCTTTGCCGCCACCTTGCCCGCAACCGGGTGGTCTGTGGGCTGCCCGTTGTCGGAAACGCCGGGCATCACGCCTGCCGGTCGCCGGCCTTGCCGCCGCGGAGAACCGCACGGCACGGCCGCGTCGGCATGCCTGCCGCCCGGCAAGGGGTGCGGCTGATGGCAACGGTTTACGGAGGATCGGGGAACGATACCCTGAACGGCTCGACCGGGGCCGACTCCGTCTTTGCCTACGGCGGCAACGATTCCATCAACGCCGATTCCGGCAACGACACCATCTATGCGGGCGATGGTGGCGACAGCATCTATGGCGGCGCGGGCTATGACACGATCTACGCCGAGGCCGGCAACGACCTGGTCTACGGCGGCGACAACGAATACGACGACATCTATGGCGGGGACGGCAACGACACCGTCTATGCCGGCTCGTCCTCGGGCGACTACACCCACGGGGGCGCCGGCGACGACCTGCTGTATTCCGGCGCGGGCGACGATTCCGCCCGCGGGGCGCAGGGCAATGACACGCTCTGGGGGGAAAACGGCAGCGATACGCTGATCGGCGGCACCGGCAACGATGTGGTCTACGGCGGCCAGGGCACCGACTGGCTGGCCGGGGACGACGGCCGCGACACGATCGACGGCGGAACCGAGGCGGACACGATCGAAGGCGGCCAGGGCAGCGACAGCCTGATCGGCAACGACGGCGCCGACCTGATCCGCGGCGACGTGCGCACCTTCTCGACCACGCAATACGCCTCGACCACGTCCGGCACGGCCACCACGGTCTCCATCACCAAAGTCTACTGGATCGACACATCCGGCACGCCGCAGCTTTATACCACGCTGGCCCCCGGTCAGGTCTACCAGACCAGCACGCTGACCACCCACAACTGGATGCTGACCGACGCCGCCACCGGCGAAAAGGTGGCGGTCTACGAGGGCGGTGCAAGCCAGACCCTCA
>JAGPCN010000072.1 GCA_018058035.1 Fuscovulum sp. | reverse complement strand
CTGCAATTGATCGGGCGGCCCTGGGACGAGGCGGGGCTGCTCAATCACGCCCATGTGCTGGAGAGCGCGGCGGGATTTGTTTCCAAACCCGGAAAATGGTGGTAAGGGCGCGAAAAAAGCGCGCTCTTACCCTGTTCCCGCGCGACCTTGATGAGGCAGCGATGATCCGCCGTTCCGCCCTTCCCGTGGTGTTGTTTCTGGCCGCCTGCCAGCCCGAGGTGCCGGAGTCCGGCGCCGGTGTGGGCTTTCAGGATTACAACAGCTACATCCGCAACACCTATACTCCGCCGCCCGCCGCCGCTCCGGCGCCGGCCCCTGCGGCGCCCGCCGCCGGATTTGACCCGGCCGCCGCCTCGGCGGCGATCGACCGCGCCTCGGGTACGGCCCCGGCTCCTGCCGCCCCCGCCGCTGCCGCGCCCGCCGATCCGGCCGCCCTGGGCAGCCTGCCGGCCGACCGCCCGCGCGGCGGCGCCCCGGCCGGTATCAAGGAGGAATCGGGCGAGGTGGCCGGCGCCACCGGCGACCACACCGGCATTTCCGATGAACAGGATTTCGCCGCCGTCGCGTCGCGCGAGACCATCGAAAGCGACGCCGAGCGCATCGCCCGCAACCGCGCGCAATATGTCGTGGTGCAGCCCAAGGACCTGCCGCAGCGGCCCGGCGACACCGGCCCGAACATCGTGGAATTCGCCCTGGCCACCACCCACGCGCCGGGAACCCAGATGTACAGCCGCAGCAAGCTGTCGATGAGGGACCCGAACGTGGCCTGCGCCAAGTTCGCCTCTCCCGACCTGGCGCAGCAGGAATTCCTGGCCAAGGGCGGCCCGGACAAGGACCGCATGGGCCTTGACCCCGATGGCGACGGCTTTGCCTGCGGCTGGGATCCGCGACCCTTCCGCACCGCCCTGCAGTGACCCTCCTTCCCTCGCCGAACTTCGGCGACCGGCGCGGGCACAGGCCCGGGCTGGTGGTGATCCATTACACCGCCATGCCCAGTTGCGCCGAGGCGCGCGACCGGCTGTGCGACCCCGCGGCCGAGGTCTCGGCCCATTGGCTGGTTGACCGCGACGGGCGGACCGATCCCCTGGTGGACGAGAGTGCGCGCGCCTGGCACGCCGGGGCAGGCGAATGGGGCGGGCAGGGCGACGTGAACTCGCGCTCGATCGGGATCGAGTTGCAGAACCGCGGCGACGAACCCTTTGCCGAGGCGCAGATGGCGGCGCTGGAGGGGCTGCTGGCGGGCATCCTGGCGCGCTGGTCGATCCCGCTGCAGGGGGTGATCGGGCACAGCGACATGGCACCCGACCGCAAGGGCGATCCGGGGCCGCGGTTCGACTGGCGGCGGCTGGCGCTGGCCGGCCTGTCGGTCTGGCCCGTGCCGCGGGCGCCGTGCGACTTTCGCACCGACCTGCGCCGCTTTGGCTATCCTGACCTGCCGGACGCCGTGCTGCTGCGCGCCTTCCGCCTGCGCTTTCGGCCCTGGGCCAGCGGCCCGCAGGATGCCACCGATGCCGCGCTGGCCGCGGACCTGGCTGCAAGGTTTGGCGTTGACGCAGGCGGGGCGGGGGCTTAAGTCCCAGCCCGCGCGGATGGCTGGATGACCGCGAGGGGCAACCTTCGAGGAAAGTCCGGGCTCCATGAAGCAAGGGTGCCGGGTAACGCCCGGCGGGGGCAACCCCAGGGAAAGCGCCACAGAGATGAGACAGCCTTCGCCTTGTGCGCAGGTGATGGTGAAACGGTGGAGTAAGAGCCCACCGCGGACCGGGTAACCGGGACGGCACGGCAAGCCCCACCCGGAGCAATGCCGAATAGGGGCCTCGCGCGGGGCTGGTCCGGGAAACCGGATACCGCCGCAGGGATGCTTCAGCCCGAGAGGCCCGGGTTGGCAGCTGGACCCCACCGGTGACGGCGGGGCGAGAGGAATGGTCATCCAGAGGGGCAACCCTTGGACAGAACCCGGCTTACAGGCCATCCGCGCACCTATCCGGCAGGCCGGGCCACCGGAGTTTTCAAAAACTCCGGACCGAAGCCTTCAAAGGCTTCGATGCGATTTCTTCGAAGAAATCGCTCACCGTGCAAATTGACCTGGCGCAGGCGGTTTCGCTGTTGACTCCGCCAAGGCGCTGGCTAAAAGGCGGCTTCAAGGATTTTCCGGGGAAATGCGCGTTTCCCTGTGGCAGGAGAGACGACTATGGCGAAGCCGACGACGATCAAGATCCGTCTGAACTCGACGGCGGGCACCGGGCACTTCTACGTGACCAAGAAGAACGCCCGCACCATGACCGAGAAGATGGTCGTGAAGAAATACGATCCCGTGAAGCGGGAGCATGTCGAATACAAGGAAGGCAAGATCAAGTAAGATCTGCCTGTTCCCGCCGATCCGGGGCCGTGCCGAAAGGCGCGGCCCCTTGCTTTTTCGCCCTCTCTTTTCCGCTCTGGTAAGCCGGTGCTGACGCCTCGGCGGTTGACCGCGGCCGATCGGCGCGTCAGGGACAGGCAGGGATCATGCCAGGGGGACGCCATGGAGCGCAGCCATCGGGAAGAGCATTACGTCGCGCGGGTCGGCTGGCTGCGCGCAGCCGTGCTGGGGGCGAATGACGGCATCGTCTCGACCGCATCGCTGATCGTGGGCGTGGCGGCCGCGGGCGGCCGGGCCGAGGTGCTGCTGGCGGGGGCGGCGGGCCTGGCGGCCGGGGCGCTGAGCATGGCCGCGGGGGAATATGTCTCGGTCTCGAGCCAGGCCGATACCGAGGCCGCCGACATCCGCCGCGAGCAGGCCGAGATCGCGGCAGACCCGGCCGAGGAGTTGCGCGCGCTGGCCGCGATCTACGAGGCGCGCGGCGTGCCGGCAGGCCTGGCCCGCCAGGTGGCCGAGGCGCTGCATGCCAAGGACCCGCTGGCCGCGCATGTGCGCGACGAACTGGGCATCATGGAACATACCGAGGCGCGGCCGCTGGTGGCGGCGGCGGCCTCGGCGCTGACCTTCGCGGTGGGGGCGGTGCTGCCGCTGGGCACCGCGGCGCTGGTGCCCGAGCCGCAGATCGCCGCCTGGGTCGTGGCGCTGTCGCTGCTGTTCCTGGCCGTTCTGGGCGCGGTCGGGGCGCGGGCGGGCGGGGCCGCGGTGCCGCGCGCGGTGGCGCGGGTGACGTTCTGGGGGGCGGTTGCGATGGCCGTGACCTGGGCGGTCGGCCATTTCTTCGGCGCGGTGGTCTGACCTGCCGGGACAATGACGAAGGGCCGGGGTTTCCCCCGGCCCTTCGCGTTTCGTCAGGCTGCGGTCACTCGCGGTTGCCGAGGAACTGCAGCAGGAACATGAACAGGTTGATGAAGTCCAGGTAGAGGTTCAGCGCGCCCATGATGGCGGCCTTGCCCAACCACTCCTGGTCGCCATGCACCGCATGCTGGATGTAGGTGTTCTTGATGTTCTGGGTGTCCCAGGCGGTCAGCCCGGCAAAGATCAGCACGCCGATCGCCGAGATCGCAAAGGCAAGGCCTTCGGAGGCCAGGAACCAGTTCACGATCATCGCGACGATCAGGCCGATCAGGCCCATCATCAGGAAGGCGCCCATCGGGGCCAGGTCACGCTTGGTGACATAGCCGTAGATCGACAGCGAGGCGAAGGCGATGGCCGTCACCAGGAAGGTCTGCGCGATCGAGGCGCCGGTGAACACCAGGAAGATCGAGCTGAGCGACAGCCCCATCAGCGCGGCGTAGGCGTAGAAGTACAGCTGCGCGCCGGCCGCCGAGATGCGGTTCAGCACCGCGCCGAAGGCGAAGACCATCGCCAGCGGGGCCAGCATCACCACCCATTTCAGCGGGCTGGCGTAGATGGCCGAGCCGAAGCTGTTGATCAGCGTCCCGTTCGGCAGCTGGAACACGGCCTCGGCCGGGTTCGTCGTGGTCGCCAGGCCGGCGATGGCCCAGGCGGCGGCGCCGGTCACCAGCATGGCCACGGACATCAGTCCGTAAACCTTGTTCATATGGGCGCGAAGCCCTTCGTCGATCTGCGCGCGGGCGCCGACGCCTGCGCTGCTGATCGTGTCAAACTGAGCCATGGAAGCCTCCGATGTTGTCCCTAAGGGCAACGCCGATTTCGGCCGGCGCGGCCACACCCCCGAATATCGGTAGTCTGGCCGCGGATTTCAAGGATTTCGCAACCGAAACCGAAGTTCGCGCCATCGCTTTCAGTCGCGCCAGTGGGCCGGCGCGTCCCAGCCGCGGGCGGCTTCGGCTTCGGCCTCGGCGCGGGAAACCCCGATGTCGCGCAAGAGGTGGTCGTCCAGCCGCGCCAGATGTGCGCGCTGGCGGCCCAGCGACAGGGCCTGCGCCAGCTGGCCAAGAAGGCCGCGCCGATGCCGGCGGGGGCGGGTGTGCAGGTCGGAAAGGGAAAGCAGGGTCATCGGGGGTCTCATTGTCCGGTTGTGATGAGTCGGTGGGTCGCCATCATTTCTGTTGATGATCCTGCCGGATCGTGGTTCATTATGGAAACGAATGATCGTGACGTTTCTCATCAGGAACCGTGATATGCCGCGCAACCTCGACCTGACCTCGCTGCGCTCTTTCGTGACCGTAGCCGATGTCGGCGGCGTCACCCGGGCGGCGGGGTTCCTGAACCTGACGCAATCGGCGGTGTCGATGCAGATCAAGCGGCTCGAGGAAAGCCTGGGCCAGACCCTGTTCCTGCGCGCGGCGCGGCGGCTGGCGTTGTCGCCCGAGGGCGAACAGCTGTTGTCCTATGGCCGGCGCATGCTGGCGCTGAACGACGAGGTGTTGTCGCGCCTGGGCACTGGCGCCTGTGACGGCGAAATCCGGCTGGGGGTGCCGCATGACATCGTCTATCCGGCGATTCCCGGCATCCTGAAGCGGCTGGCGCATTGCTATCCGCGGGTGCGGGTGAACCTGGTGTCCTCGTTCACCCTGCTGATGAAGCAGGATTTCGACCGCGGCGAATTCGACGTGATCGTGACCACCGAAGAGGCGCCGGATGCCCGCGCCGAGGTGCTGGGCGCGCGTCAGCTGGTGTGGATCGGCGCGGCCGAGGGGTCGGCCTGGCAGCGCCGCCCGCTGCGGCTGGGGTTCAAGGACACCTGCATCTTCCGCCCGCTGGCCCAGTCGGCGCTGGATGACGCCGGCATCGCCTGGGAGATGGCGACCGGCGGCGAAAGCGAACAGGCGGTCGAGGCGACGGTGGCGGCCGACCTGGCGGTCTCGGTGCGGCTGGAGGGCGGGCTGCCCACCGGCACGGTGCCGGTACCGGGCGACAACGCGCTGCCACAACTGGGGGCGATGCGGGTGGGCCTGTACCGCTCGCAACGCCGCAAGGACGAGGTGGTCGAGATGCTGCTGGACGAGTTGCGCCGCGCCTATTGCTGCTGAGGGGCGATCTCCAGCACGATCTTGCCGGTGGCGCGGCGGCTGCGGATCGCCTCCAGCCCCTCGGGCAGCCGGTCGAACGGCAGCACCTGCGAGACATGGGTGCGGATGCGGCCCTGCGCGTGCCAGTCCAGCACCTGCGCCAGCGATCCGGTCAGCACCTGCGGCGCGAACGACAGGTAGCCGCCCCACCACAGGCCGATCACCGTCAGGTTGCGCACCAGAAGCTGGTTCAGCGGCACCTGCGGCACCTCGCCGCCGGCAAAGCCGATCGCCAGCAGGCGCCCGCCCGGCCGCGTGGCCCGCATCGCGGCGTCAAAGCCGGGGCCGCCGACGGTGTCATAGACCACGTCCACCCCGCCCAGATCGCGCAGCGCGGCCTTCAGGTCGGGCGGGTCGCCGTCGATCACCTCGGCAGCACCCGCGGCGCGCACCCGCGCGGCCTTTTCCGCGCCGCGCACCTGGGCAATGACGCGCGCGCCCAGTTCGCGTCCGACCTCGACCGCGGTCAGCCCGACGCCGCCCGCGGCGCCGGTGACGAACAGCGTCTCGCCCGGTTGCAGCCGTGCCTTGACCGCCAGCGCCAGATGCGAGGTGCCCCAGGCGATCTGGAACCCGGCGGCCTCGGTCATCGCCATGGTGTCGGGCAAGACCAGCAGGCGGTCGGCGGGCACCACGGCCAGTTCGGCAAATGCGCCGCCCGCGACATGGGCGGCCACCGCCGTGCCCGGTGGCGGGCCGGCGGTGCCCGGCCCCAGGGCCTCGACCCGGCCGGCCAGTTCCAGGCCCGGGACAAAGGGCAGGGCGGGGCGTTCCTGATAGCGGCCCTCGGCCATCAGCAGATCGGCAAAGTTCAGCCCCGCTGCCGCAACGCGCACCAGCACTTGCCCAGGCCCGGGCTGCGGCGCGGGCCGTTCGGCGATGCGGGGCGGCTGACCGAGGGCGTCGATGATCCAGGCTTTCACGGGCACTCCTTGGTCGCCGTGTCGGCAAGCCTAGCGCGACAGCCGGGGGCGGCGCCAGAGCATGCGCGTCTGTGCAAATTGCAAACAAACTGCGTTTCGCAATTGCACTGTGAAAATCTCGCAAAAGGCGAGTGCGGCGCGCATCTTCCGCCTCAAGGTGTTAACCGATTCGCCGGTGCGAATTGTTGCACGCGTGAATAATTGCACCTATCCAAATGGACAGGTTTTCACAATGCGCAGGATTTTCTTCAGTTCTTTCCAGCCTGGGCGCAGAGTGGCACGATTTATGCTAGAATAAGTCATCGACCCTGCGCGCATTGCGCCCTGACGGAGTAAAGAATGAAACACCCGGTAGACGCCCATGTTGGCAAGCGGATCCGCCATCGCCGCTGGATGGTGGGGATGACCCAGCAGCAACTTGCCGACAAGGTGGGGATCAAGTTTCAGCAGATCCAGAAGTACGAGACCGGGATGAACCGCGTCAGCGCTTCGCGTCTTTGGGACATCGCCGATGCCCTGGGCGTTCAGATCGCCTTCTTCTTCGAGGGTCTGACCGAAGACCAGCAGCCTGCCCATGCCCAGGGCGACATCCTGGCCGACAAGGAGGCGCTGGAACTGGTGCGCTCTTACTATGCCATTCCCGAAGCGCAACGCCGTCGTCTGTTCGACCTGGCGCGCGTACTGTCTGACGCGGCCTGAACCGGCCTCTCCGCTTCCCGCGGGCGGCCAAGCCCGCTTGACCGATGCCCCGGCGCCCCTTAACGCCGGGGCATCGGCATTTCGGGGGGCGACAGATGCGGGTGGACAAGGACGAGGCGGCGGATCTGGTGGCGACGGCGCATGAACTGGCCGATGCCGCGCGCGTGGCGACGCTGGCGCATTTCCGCAGCGCCGGCCTGACCGCCGACACCAAGGAGACCGAGCGCTTTGACCCGGTGACCGTGGCCGACCGCGAAAGCGAGGCGCGGATGCGCGACATCCTGGCCCGTCGCCGCCCGCAGGACGGCATCCTGGGCGAGGAATTCGGCGCCGTTGCGGGCAGCAGCGGGCTGACCTGGGTGCTGGACCCGATCGACGGCACCCGCGGCTACCTGTCGGGCACGCCGACCTGGGGGGTGCTGATCTCGGTGCGCGATGCGGTGGGGCCGCTGTATGGCATCATCGACCAGCCCTATATCCGCGAAAGGTTCGAGGGCGGCCTGGGCCGGGCCGAGGTGAACGGCCCCTCGGGCCGGGCACCGCTGCGGGCGCGGGGGCCGCGCGCGCTGTCGCAGGCGATCCTGTTCTCGACCTTCCCCGAGGTGGGCACGGCTGACGAAGGCGCCGCCTTCCGCCGCGTCGCCGGGCAGGCGCGGCTGACGCGCTATGGCACCGATTGCTACGGCTATGCGCTGATCGCGGCGGGCCAGATCGACCTGGTGATCGAGGCCGGCCTGCAGGCCTATGACGTGCAGGCCCCGATCGCGGTGATCGAGGCCGCCGGCGGCGTGGTGACCGACTGGCAGGGGCGCCCCTGCCTTGACGGCGGCCGCATTCTGGCCGCCGCCAATGCCGCCATCCATGCCGAGGCCTTGGCCCTGCTGAACGGCTAAGCCGGGGCGCGCGCCCCGGCTCATGGCCCTTGCGGACTACAGGATGAAGTCGGTGGCCAGAAGGCCGGTCACCCCGTCGATCAGAATCACCATCTCGGCCCCGCTGGTGCCGACGGTGTTGACCTCGACCCTGGTGGAGCCACCGCTTTCCACGATCCGCACCTGACCCACCGCCGTGAAGGCCGCGGTTCCGATGAAGGCAAAGGCCTGGTCGCCCGCCACCAGCGGCTTGGCGTCGATCGTGCTGAGCGAGATGTCGTCCACGCCCAGTTCGAACCCGCTGATCGTGTCCATCGCGGTCGCGGTCGACTCGCTGACCGCGATGTAGCGGAACTGGTCGGCCCCGGTTTCGCCCTGCAGCAGGTCCTGGTTGGCCCCTCCCTGCAACGTGTCGTTGCCGACGCCGCCAACCAGCGTGTCGCGGCCGCTGTCGCCCCGCAGCGAGTCATTGCCGAACCCGCCGTTGACCGAGTCGTTGCCGGCTCCGGCCAGGAAGGTGTCCTTGCCGGCATCGCCGGTCATCGTGTCGTTGCCGGTATCGCCACTCATCCGGTCATTGCCGAGGCCGCCGTTCATCAGGTCGTCGCCGGTGCCGCCGATCAGGCTGTCGTTGCCGTCGCCGCCCTGCAGGTTGTCGTTGCCGACGCCGCCGTTGATTGTGTCATCCCCGGCCCCGCCCGCGTAGTTGTCGTCGCCTTCGGCGCCCGACATCACGTCGTTTCCGTTGCCGCCAAAGGCTTGGTCGCCGGCCAGACCACCGTTGATCGTGTCGTTGCCGGACCCGCCATTGGCGTGGCCGTGGCTGAACCAGACGCCGCCGCCAAAGTCCTGGCCGTTGGTCTGTTCGATGAGGTCGTCGCCCGCACCGCCGCTGAGGTTCTCGCCGAAGGTCGATCCGCCAAGCAGCACGTCATTGCCGGCGCCGCCGGACATGTAGTCGAAGTTGCCGGTTCCCGTCAGCGTGTCATCGCCGGCGCCGCCGACCAGGGTGTTGGCCCCGGTATCGCCCCACAGCGAGTCATTGCCGACGCCCCCCAGCAGCGTGTCGTCCCCCGAGCCGCCGTTCAGCGTGTCGTGGCCAGCGCCCCCGTCCCAGTACAGATCGACGCCGGTGTGCGCGGTGACCAGGTCGTTCTCGGTCACCGTGGTGTTCAGGAAGTCGGCCAGCGGGATGTCGTTGCCGCCCTCGAACGGCCCGTCCAGGATATAGTCCCGGGGATTGGCCAGGAAGGCGTTCAGGCTGGAAAGATCAGTGATCGTGGGCATGTCGCCGCCGATGAAGAACACATGCTCGACGCCGCTGACCGGATCGAAGGTCTGGAACACGTAGGTCGTCTTGCCCACGCCCCAGCTGACCGCGTAGACCAGTTTTTCCAGGAAGACCGCACTGTCGACCATCTCGACCGGCGCCATGTCGGGCCGGCTGAGGACGCTGGAATGGGTCAGGTCGTAAAAGATCTCGGCGAATTGCGGCGACATGCCGGTCTCGTCGATGAACCCGTACTCGTAATGGAAATCCGGCATGAAGTCGGGGCGGATGACCTGCAGCGTCGACGCCGAATAATCTTCGTACTGCGACGTGTCATAGTTCATCACGCGGGAAAAACCCTGAATGGTAAAGGTGGTCATGGTGGTTCCCTTCCTGTGCATGCGAAGAAAAGGTCTCCGCTACCGGCACAATTTTCGGCATATATTCACGATTCCGCATTGATCCTGGGCAAACCGGCGGCGGATTCCCGAACGCCGGGCCATCTTGCCCTGCGGTCCGTTGCCGCAGTAGGCTGCGCGGGCGGGCTGCGAGTTCTTCCCCCTTCCGTCGCGCCCCCGTTCCCGATCCACCGAAGGGGTGGGCACGAAAGGGAGCATCATGCCTGACATCCTGATCCGGAACGCCGCAGCGGTGGTCACCATGGACGCCACGCGGCGCGAGATCGCCGGCGGCGATGTGCTGATCCGCGGCGGCGTGGTGGCGGCGGTGGGGCAGGGCCTGACGGCGCCGGGCGCCGATGTGGTCGAGGCCGCCGGCTGCGTGGTCACGCCCGGCCTGGTGAACACCCACCACCACCTCTACCAGACCCTGACCCGGGCGGTGCCCGGCGGGCAGGACGCGCTGCTGTTCGGCTGGCTCAAGACGCTTTACCCGATCTGGGCGCGCTTTGGCCCGGAGGAGATGTTCGTCAGCGCGCAGGTCGGGCTGGCCGAACTGGCGCTGTCGGGCTGTTCGCTGACCTCGGATCACCTGTATCTCTACCCCAACGGCGCCCGGCTGGACGACACCATCCACGCCGCGGCCGAGGTCGGCCTGCGCTTTCATCCCACCCGCGGCGCCATGAGCATCGGCGAATCCGCCGGCGGCCTGCCGCCCGACAGCCTGGTGGAACCCGAGTCCGCGATCCTGTCCGACATGGTGCGCGTGGTCGATGCCTTCCACGACCCCGCGCCGGGCGCCATGGTCCGCGTCGGGCTGGCGCCCTGCTCGCCCTTCTCGGTCAGCCGCGACCTGATGCGCGAGGCGGCGGTTCTGGCCCGCGACAAGGGGGTGATGCTGCACACCCACCTGGCCGAGAACGACGAGGACGTCGCCTATTCGCTGGAACGGTTCGGCTGCCGTCCGGGCCAATATGCCGAGGACCTGGGCTGGACCGGCCCGGATGTCTGGCACGCCCATTGCGTCAAGCTGGACGCGGCCGAGATCGGGCTGTTCGCGCGGTCGCAGACCGGGGTGGCGCATTGCCCCTGCTCGAACTGCCGGCTGGGCAGCGGCATCGCTCCGGTCCGGGCGATGCGCGATGCCGGGGTGCCGGTCGGGCTGGGGGTGGACGGATCGGCCTCGAACGACGCCGGCAACCTGGCGGCTGAGATGCGGCAGGCCATGCTGCTGCAGCGGGTCGCGCGCGGGGCCGATGCCATGTCCGCGCGCGAGGCGCTGGAAATCGCCACTCTGGGCGGCGCGCAGGTGCTGGGGCGGGCCGACTGCGGCAGCCTTGAGCCCGGCAAGCGGGCCGACGTGGCCCTGTGGGACGTCTCGGGGATCGAGGCGGCGGGCGCCTGGGACCCGGTGGCGGCGCTGGTCTTCTGCGGCCCGCAAAGGGTGCGCGACCTCTGGGTCGAGGGGCGGCGGATCGTCCGCAGCGGTGCGATGGCCACCATCGACCTGGGAACGGTGGTCGCGCGGCAAAACCGTCTGGCCGCTCGGCTGGCGGGGTAGCACCCGCACCGAGGCGGTTGGCGCTTGCGCCAGAGCCGAGACAAAAGGCTTGCGGCGTCAGCCGCGCAATTGCCTCACGCCGGTTTCCCCCGGGGGGCCGGCGCCAGGCCTCAGCGCTCGGGGAAACCGACCAGCGCCATCAAGAGCAGCACCAGCGCCCCGCCCGCCCAGAGAAAGGCCCCCATCCCGAACACCTCGGGCGAGGCCTTGGCATAGTCGACCAGCGTCTCGACCGTGGGCAGGGGAATGCCAAGCGCCGCCGCCTGGTCTTTCATCCGCAAAAGGCCCCAGCCGACCAGACCCGCCGCCCCGCCCCCCGCCACCAGCGCCAGCAGCCGCGACGGCGCGCCGATCAGCGCCAGCGCCGCGAACAGCCCCGCCACCGCGAATGTGGCAAGGAAGGCCAGCAGTTCCGGCGGGCTGCCAGTAGCGAAATCCTGGATCGCGGGCCATTCCGGCGGGATGTCGCGGACCAGACGCCAAGGCACCAGGCCGTCGGCCCCGGGCGCCACCTTCAGCCAGGGCAGGAACAGCCCCGCCACCATGGCCAGCGCGGCAAAGAGCGACAGGATGCGCATCGAACGACTCCTTCAAGGCGCGCGCCCGACGCAGGGGCGGCACGGCAGGGCAGGGCCCGGCCAAGGGGCAAGGGTGGGGAAACCCGCCTTGCACGGACCGGGCGCGCATCCTAACCGGACACGCAGAATAACGGAGACAACCAATGCGTGGCTTTTCTGGGGCAATCCTTGCGGCGGGCCTGGCCCTTGTGGCCGCGGCGTCACAGGCCGCCCCGCCCCTGGCCGAGGCGACCGGCAACTGGGCCGGCCCCGCGGGCGGCGGCTTCTACTTTCGCGCCACGCTGGAAGCCGAGGCCGACCGCGCCCGGCTGCGCATCTGGAACGGCACCGACACCGTGCCGCAGGGCGGCGAGCCGCAGCTGGACGTGGCCGATTTCGCGCTGACCGCCTTTGCCACCGATGTCCGGCTGGAGGTGGAGAGCAACGGCGACGGCAGCATCCTGCAGGTGGTGGTCGAGTTCGCCGACGAAGAGGCCGAGGGCCGCGACGTGGTGCAGCTGCAATACCTGGACTTCCAGTACACCATCGTCGGCTACTATCACCTGTCGCGCTTCGGCATTGCAGGCGAGACCCGCGAATGCGAGGTCGATGCCCGCAACGGCCGGATCACCGAGGACGGCATCAGCCGGGCGCTGCCCCCGACCGACTTCGAGGCGATGAACGCCAGCGCCTGGCACTTTGGCGCCGCCTTCGACCGCGGCTGGTGCCAGCGCATCGGCGGTTGAGCCGCGGGCAAGCCCGGGCTATCAGGGGCCATGCGCCACAACTTCGCCGCCCAGAGAAAAGAGACCTTCGACACCTTTCGCCAGTCGAAGGGCGTCCGCCTGCCCGCCCGGGCGGTGGTCGACTTTGCCTTCTTCGTCGAGGAGAACGACGCCGACTGGGCCGGCTTCGAACGTGCGCTGAAGGCGCGCGGCTTCCGCACCAAACGGCTGGGCGACGGCGAGACGGTGCTGGCCAGCATCGGCCCCATCGCGGTGACGGCCGAGGAAATCTGGCACTGGGAAGAGGCCGCGACCGAGTTGGCGCTGAAGTTCGACTTCTATCCCGACGGCTGGGAGCTGGACCTGTAGGCGCGGGCGGGATCCTGCCGGCAGCATCACGCAATGTTACGCCGTTTTGGCGGATTATTGCCGACCCGTGATTTTTCGTGTTGTCCCGGCAGCGGCGGCGGTGTTCCTCGTTCACCAAGAAAAAGGCTGCCTCGAGGGACCTGATGCTGCTTTCCACCCGCCGCGCTTCGGCGCTTCGCCTGGCTGTTGCCGGTCTCGCCCTGTCGATCCTGGGGGCCTGTAGCGCGCCGCAAGCCAGCCGCATGGTGGACCCCGCGCCGGTGATCGACGTTCACCGCTCGACCATGGCGGTCGAAGAGGCCCATGCCAAGCGCGCCCGCGGCGAGCGGGTCTGGTGCGTGCCCTTTGCCCGCACCATGAGCGGCATCGAGATCAAGGGCAATGCCGAGACCTGGTGGGCTGGCGCCAAGGGCGTCTACGACCGCGGTCCCGAACCCGAGGTCGGGTCGGTCATGGTGTTCTCGGGCACCCGCAAGCTGCCGATGGGCCATGTGGCCGTGGTGTCGCGCATCGTCAACGACCGCGAGATCCTGATCGACCACGCCAACTGGAAGCGCAACCAGGTGTCCCTGGGGATGAGCGTGATCGACATCAGCGAGGCCGGCGACTGGTCCTCGGTCAAGGTCGCCTATGATCCGGGCAAGTACGGCCGGGCCTATCCGATCTCGGGCTTCATCTACCCGGTTTCGGTGGCGGCGACGCCGGTCAAGATGGCGATGAACGCCGAATAAGCCGCAGCCTTTCCATTCAGCCGCCGCGCAGGCGGCCGTTGATCCAGGTCGCGCGGATGGCGCGGTCGTCGCCCATCATGATGGTCGGGAAAACCTGCTGCCAGATCGTCTCGGCCCGCCGCGTGGCCTGTTCGATGGCGGCGGTCGAAGCCAGGTCGACCACCACGATATCCGCCTCCATCCCCGGGGCCAGGTTGCCGATGCGGTCGTCGGCATGCAGCGCGCGGGCGCTGCCTTGCGTTGCCAACCACCACAATTGCGCCGGGTGCAGCGAGGTGTGGCGCAGCTGGGCCACCTCGTAGGCGGCGGCCATGGTGCGCAGCATGCTGAACGACGACCCGCCGCCGGTGTCGGTGGCCAGGCCGACGCGCAGCCGGGTGGCAAGCGTCATGTCGAAGAGGCCCGAGCCGATGAAGGTGTTCGAGGTCGGGCAATGGATCAGGCTGGCCCCGGCCTCGGCCAGCCGCGATGTCTCGCGTTCGGTCAGGTGGATGGCGTGGCCGTAAAGCGCGCCCTCGCGCAGCAGACCTTGCGCCTCGTAGGTGTCGAGGTAGTCGCGCGACTGGGGGAAAAGCTCCTTCACCCAGGCGATCTCGTCGGTCTGTTCGGAAAGGTGGGTCTGCATCAGGCAGTCGGGGTGTTCGCCCCAAAGCGCGCCAAGCGCCTGCAGCTGTTCCGGCGTCGAGGTCGGCGAGAACCGCGGCGTGATCACATAGGACAGCCGGTCCACGCCGTGCCACTTGCGCAAAAGGGCCTTGCTGTCGTCATAGGCCGAGCGGGGCGTGTCGCGCAGCCCCTCGGGGGCGTTGCGATCCATGCAGGTCTTGCCGGCGTAAAGCCGCTGGCCGCGATCTCGGGCGGCCTGAAAGATCGCATCCACCGATGCCGGGTGGATGGTGCAGTAGGTGCAGACGGTGGTGGTGCCGTGGGCCAGCGTCAGGTCCAGGTAGCGGCCCGCCACCTCGGCCGCATAGGCGGGGTCGGCAAAGCGCATTTCCTCGGGAAAGGTGTACTGGTTCAGCCAGTCGATCAGCCGCTTGCCCCAGGAGGCGATGATGGCGGTCTGCGGATAATGCACATGGGCATCGACAAAGCCGGCCGAGATCAGCGCGCGGCCGTAGTCATGGCGGGTGGCCTGCGGATGCGCGGCGGTCAGCGCCGCCGCCTCGCCCACCGCAGCGATGCGGCCGCCGTCGACCAGCACGGCGCCATGGGTCAGCACGCGGGCGGCCTGAGGGCCGGCCACGAAGGGATCGGCGGCAAAGCTGAGGACCTGCCCCAGAAGTAGATCGGCCATCGCACACCTTTGGAGCTGCAAACCGGGTCATAATAAGCGGTCGCGCCCGAAAGGGAATTCGGCGCTTTCCCCTGTTTCCCTGAAACTGCTTCCGGTAAGGTCGCGGCAATTCCGAAACGGGGGGCGCATGGCGGAAGACCGGGCCGAGATGGACGACGAGGCGCTGGCCATGGCGCGTCTGGAAGACGTGCTGGCCGCCGTCGAGGCGCGCGATGCCGCGCGGCTGGACGCCCTGCTGGAGCCATTGCACGCGGCCGACGTGGCCGACCTGCTGGAACAGATCTCGGCCGCGGATCGCGGCGACCTGCTGGCGCTGTGGCATGGCGGGATCGACGGCGAGGTACTGTCCGAGATCGACGAATCGATCCGCGAGGAGGTGATCGAGTCGCTGCCCCAGGCGGTGGTGGCCGAGGCCGTCCGCGAACTGGACACCGACGATGTCGTCGACATCCTGGAAGACCTGGACGAGCCTGCGCAGGAACGCATCCTCGACGCGCTGGAAGACGCCGACCGGGTGGCGGTGGAACAGGCGATGGCCTATCCCGAGGGCAGCGCCGGGCGCCTGATGCAGAGCGAGGTCGTGGTTGCGCCCGAACACTGGAC
>JAGPCN010000071.1:2840-15444 GCA_018058035.1 Fuscovulum sp. | reverse complement strand
GCCCGCAGCCGTTTTCCCGGCCCGGGAGAGATTTGTAAAGGAGCGAGACGATGAACAAGCCGATCATGGCCCGCGCCACCGCCGTCTGGCTGGTCGACAACACCACGCTGACCTTCCGCCAGATCGCCGAATTCTGCGGGATGCACGAGCTTGAGGTCCAGGGCATCGCCGACGGCGACGTCGGCGGCGGCGTGAAGGGGTTCGACCCCGTCGCCAACAACCAGCTGGACCCGATCGAGATCGATCGCGGCCAGGCCGACCCGCTGTACAAGCTGAAGCTCAAGTTCAACGCCGCCGCCGTGGGCGAGGACAAGCGCCGCGGCCCGCGCTACACGCCCCTCTCCAAGCGCCAGGACCGGCCGAACGCCATCCTCTGGCTGGTCAAGTTCCACCCCGAACTGTCGGACGGCGCCATCGGCAAGCTGGTCGGCACCACCAAGCCCACCATCCAGTCGATCCGCGAGCGCACGCACTGGAACATCCAGAGCATGACGCCCATCGACCCCGTCGCGCTTGGCCTGTGCAAGCAGTCGGAACTGGACGCAACGGTGCAGGCCGCCGCCCGCAAGAAGGCCGCCGAAGGCAGCGTGATGAGCGACGACGAGCGCCGCAAGCTGGTATCGACCGAGCAGTCGCTGGGCATGGAGGCCGACCGGCCCCGCGTCGATGCGGCGCTGACGGGCCTTGAGGTCTTTGGCGACGAGGAAAAGGACGAAAGCCCGGCCGCCGATTTCTCGGACGCCGACAGCTTCTTCAACCTGCCCGCCAGCGACGACGACGAGGACGAGGACGACGACCGCCGCTAGAACCCTCGTCGATGCACTGCGTGCACTCGTCGGTGGATACGCCAGCGAGGAGTGCACGAAGTGCATCGACGAGCGGACCGTTCCGCCCCCGCCCCGGCGCCCGCAAGGCTGCCGGGGTTTTTCTTTGATGACGGCCCTTGTCATTGGACCGGGGACACCGGACAGGGCATGATGGCCCCATCGAGACGGCTTTCATCCCTCTGTTCCGACTGACTTCTTTTCATCACGCGGCGGCCCCGGCCGTCTTTCTCCGGCGAAAGGGCCCCGGGCCGGCACGTCCCCAGCCGGTCCGGGGCCTTTGCGGTTCAGTCGCGCATCCCCGCGGCAAAGGCGCGGTCCAGGAAGGCCGCGGTGCGGCGCAGGTAGGCGGCATGGTTCGACCGCCGCGCCACGCCATGGCCTTCGTCGGCAAACAGCAGCACCTCATGCGCGATGCCCGCCGCCGTCAGCTCTCGCACCGCGGTATGGGTGTTTTCCGGCCCCACGTTCGAATCGGCCAGGCCGTGGACGATCAGCACATGCCCGCGAATGCGGTCGATGAACCGGCCCGGCGAGGCATTGGCGTATTTCTCGGGAAATTCCTCGGGCGTGCCGCCCATCATCTCTTCGGAATAGGCGCGGCCATGCGGCATCTCGGTCGCGTGATAGTCGATGTCCAGACGGTACATCCCGCACATCGGGATGGCCGCCGTCACCAGATCGGCGTGGCGGGTAATGGCGAACCAGCTGGAGAACCCGCCGTAGGAATTGCCCGCCACCGCCACCGGACCGGGGATGCCGGCGGCCAGTGCCGCCTCGATCCCGGCACGGATGTCGGCCTGTTCCTCGGCGCCCCAGCCCTGATCCTTGATGCTTTCGCGGTGAGCAAAGCCAAAGCCGGTCGAGCCGCGGTAGTTCGGGTCCAGCACCGCGTAGCCGCTGGCGACCCAGAACTGGATCCTTGGGTTCACCCAGTCTTCGGAGTGCCAGGTCGGGCCGCCGTGAACATAAGCGATCAGGCCCTTGCACGGGCCTTCGGGGCGGTAAAGCCAGCCCTGCATCGCCCGCCCGTCCGGCGCCGCCCAGCGGAAATCCTGCGGCGCGGCAAGGTGGCGGGCGGGCTCTGCCGGCGCTTTCCAGATCGTCCGACAGGTGCCGTCGGCCGCGACGGCCACCAGATCGTGCGGGGCGTCGGCGTCATAGACCTCGGCCAGCCAGCCGCCGCCGGGCAGCGCGGCATGGGGCAGAAGGCTGCGGCGACCGGAGAGGTTGGGCAGCGGGCGGATGCCTTTCGGCCCCACCAGCGCGGCGCGGGTCCGACTTTCGTCATGGTGGATACAGACGAAATCCCCGCCGGCTCCGGCCAGCACCTGATGCGGGAAAAGCTCTGGCTCTCCGGCGATCCAGTCCACCGTGCCATCTTCCAGCGACAGCACCCCAAGCCGGTCGCGCCCCTGGTGGTCGCAGGCAAAGCCGATGCGCCCGTCGTCCAGCCAGGCGGCCAGCACGTTGTTGGTGGGGCCGAGGTCCAGCACCTTGTCCGCGGCCGCCGTCGCCACATCGACGACCCACAGCTGATAGCCGCCGGGGGCACGGTCGCTGCGGTGCCACAGCAGGCGCGTGCCATCGGGCGACAGCATCGGCCCCACATAGAAATGCGGAGGCGAGTCGGCGCGCGCCAGACAGGTCCGCGCCCCGGTCGCCAGCTCCTGCCGCCACAGCCAGGCGCCTTGCGTCACCTCGCCGGTCGCATAGTCGAAGTCGGCCAAGAAGAAGACCGCCGCCCCGTCGGCCGAAAACGCCCCGCCATAGACGTAGTGCGTATCCTGCTTGGGCGTAAGTTGCGCCAGCGCGCCGGACGCGCGGTCCAGCAGCAGCAGGTGGTCGTGTTCGTTGGCGTTCACCGATTGCGCCAGCACCAGCCGGCTGCCATCGGGCGCAACGTCGCGGATCAGGTAATGGTCCTGCCCGTCAGTCAGCCGGCGCGGCGGTGCCGAGCCGTCCAGCGGCGCACACCAGACGTTTTCCGTCTCGTCCACCCCGGCCAGGCACCAGAAGGCCCACTTGCCATCGGCACTGGCATGGATGTTCGACGGCTGCGGCACGGCAGCCCAGAGGTCGGCAAGATCGGTCATGGGGCCTCGACAAAATGGCAGGCGGCCAGGCGGGCGGGGGCCACCGGCCGCAACTCGGGCCGCGTCGTGCGGCACAGGTCGGCGGCCCGGGGGCAGCGGCTGGCAAAGACGCAGCCTGGCGGAGGGTTCAGCACCGAGGGCAGTTCGCCCTGCAACGCCGTGCCGACGCGGCCCTTCTCGCGGCGGGGGTCGGGTTCGGGCACGGCCTGCATTAGCGCCTGGGAATAGGGGTGCAGCGGGCGGGCGTAGAACTCGGCCCGCGGCGCCTGTTCGACCACGCGGCCCAGGCACATCACCATCACCTCATGGCTGATGTGGCGCACCACGGCCAGGTTGTGCGAGATGAACACCAGCGCCAGCCCCATCCTTTCCTGCAAGTCCATCAACAGGTTGATGACCTGCGCCTGGATCGAGACATCCAGCGCCGACACCGGTTCGTCGCAGACGATCATCTTCGGCCGCCCCACCAGTGCCCGGGCGATGCCCACCCGCTGCGCCTGCCCGCCCGACAGCTCGTGCGGGTAACGGTCGGCGAAATCGGCGGACAGGCCGACCTGATCCAGCGCCGCAATGGCCCGCGCCCGCGCCTCGGCCCGGCGGAGCCCGGGTTCAAAGGTGGCCAGCGGGCGGCTGACGATGCGGGCCAGCGTCATCCGCGGGTCAAGGGCGGCGACCGGGTCCTGGAAGATGATCTGCATCTCGGCCCGCCGTCGCCGCAGGTCGGTGATGGTGGCCATGTCCTGCCCCTGCCACAGCACCTGGCCGGCCGAGGGTTCGATCAGCCGCAGCAGCGCCCGGCCCAGGGTGGACTTGCCGCAGCCCGACTCCCCAACCACGCCCAGGGTGCGGCCGGCCGCAAGCGTGAAGGACACGTCATGCACGATCGGAAGGAGTCGCGGTGCCGAAAAGGGGCCGGGGCCGGGCACCCGGTAGCCGACGCCCAGGTTGCGGGTCTCCAGCAGGGTCATGGCGCGGGCTCCGACAGGTGGCAGGCCGACCGGCGCCCGAGGCCAAGCGCGCGCAGGTCGTGCAGGGCGGGGCGCGTCGTGGCGCAATGCGGCAGCCGCACCTCGCAACGGTCGACGAAGGGGCAGCCCGCGGCGGTGCCGCCGGATCGGGGCGTGCCCGGAATGGTCCCCAGCCGCGGCGTCAGCGCGGTTTCCAGCCGCGGCATCGCCGCCAGAAGGCCGCGGGTATAGGGATGCGCCGGGCTGTCGAACAGGATCTCGGCCGGGGCCTCTTCCATCACCCGGCCGCCGTACAGCACCACCACCCGGTCGCAAAGCCGCGCGACCACGCCCAGGTCATGCGTCACCAGGATGATCGCCGTGCCGGTTTCCCGCGCCAGCTCAGCCATCAGGTCCAGCACCTGCGCCTGGATGGTCACGTCCAGCGCCGTCGTCGGCTCATCCGCCAACAAGAGCCGCGGTTGCGCCAGCAGCGCCATGGCGATCATCACCCGCTGCCGCATCCCGCCGGAAAATTCGTGCGGGAACCGCCGCGCGCGGGCCGCGGCATCGGGAATGCGCACCCGGTCCAGCATCCGCACGGCCTCGGCCCGGGCCTGCGCCTTCGACAGGCCCTTGTGAACGATCAGCCCCTCGGCCAGCTGGTCGCCCACGCGCATATAGGGGTTCAGGCTGGTCATCGGGTCCTGGAAAATCATCGACAGCGCTTGCCCGCGCACCCGGTCCAGGTCGCGGGGGGGCAGCGCCAGCAGGTCCTGGCCCTGGAACAGCACCTGCCCGCCGGCCCGCCCGTTCGCCGCCAGAAGACCCATCATCGCGTACAGGATCTGGCTTTTGCCCGATCCGCTTTCGCCGACGATGCCCAGCACCTCTCCGGGGGCGACGTCCAGCGACACGCCATCCACCGCCACGGCCTGGCCCTGCGGCAGGCGGAAGCGGACCGTCAGGTCCCTTATGGAAAGCAGGCTAGCGGTCATTGGGGTCAAAGGCATCGCGCAGCCCGTCGGCGATGAAGTTCAGGCACAAGAGCACCGCAGCCAGCAGCCCGCCAGGCAGCAAGAGCAGCCGCAGGTCGGTGTCCATCGCCGCGGTGCCGGTCTGGATCAGGTTGCCCCAACTGGCCTGCGGCTCTTTGATGCCGATGCCGAGAAAGGACAGGAACGATTCCGACAGGATCACCTCGGGCACCAGCAACGAGCCGTAGACGATCACCACCGAGACGCAGTTGGGCACGATATGCTCCAGCACGATCTGGCGGCCGGTCATGCCGCCGGCCCGCGCCGCCTGCACGAACTCGCGCTGCGCCAGGCTTTGCGCCTGCGCCCGCACGATGACGGCGGGGGTCAGCCACAGGGTAAAGACGATTGCGGCGAACAGGGCGAGGTTGCCGCCGCCGAACAACAGCGACAGCAGGATCACCAGGATCACGTAGGGAAAGCCGTAAAGGATCTCGACCAGCCGCATCATCAGCCCGTCGGCGCGGCCCCCGGCATAGCCCGCCACCGCGCCGTAAAGCACGCCGATCACCCCGGCGACCAGCGCGCCCAGGAAACCGATGGTCAGCGACACCTGTCCGCCCTCAAGCACCCGCACCAGAAGGTCGCGGCCGAAATCGTCGGTGCCGAACAGATGCGGCCATTGCAGCGCGGCGGGGGCGCCGATGTTGTCGAAATCCGCATCCTCTCCGGTAAAGGGAAAGGCCAGCGGCCCCAGGAAACACAGCGCCACGATCAGGGCCAGCACCACGACCGAGACCATGGCCAGCCGGTTCTGCCGGAACCGGCGAAATTGCAGGTGCAGGGTCGACATCCCGCGCGGCGGGGCCAGGTCAACGCTCATGGCGGATCCTCGGGTCAAGGATCGCGCGGGCCACGTCGGTTCCGATGTTGAACAGGATCAGCAGGCCGCCATAGAGCAACGTGATCCCCATCACCAAGGGGTAGTCGCGGTTCAGCGCGGCATCGACGAAATGCCGCCCGATGCCCGGCACCGCAAAGACCGTCTCGATCAGGATCGAGCCGGTGATGATCGCTGCCGTCGCCGGACCCAGATAGGCGATCACCGGCAACAGCGCCCCGGTCAGGGTGTGGCGCCACAGCACGCGCCGGCCGCCGATCCCCTTGGCCCGGGCGGTGCGGATATAGTTCTCGCGCAGCGTCTCGATCATCGAGGTGCGGGTCAGGCGGCTGATATAGGCGATGTTGGGCAACGCCAGCACCAGCACCGGCAAGACAAGCGACCGCCAGGTGCCGTCCCAGCCGCCGATCGGCAGCCATTCCAGCTGCAGCCCGAACACCACCTGCGCCACCGGGCCGATCACGAAGATCGGAATGGCGATGCCGGTCACGCCGATGATGCCGGCGGCGTAATCCGTGACCCCGTTGCGCCGCAAGGCGCCCGCGACGCCCAGGGCCACCCCCACCAGCGCCGCCACCACCACCGCCCAGAAGCCGATGGTCAGCGAATAGGGCAGGCCCGAGGCGATCAGGTCGTTGACCGAGTAATCCCGGTGCCGGGTCGAAGGCCCCAGGTCCAGCCGCAGCACCCCCCAGACGAACCGCCCGAACTGCATCCAAAGCGGCTCATCCAGGTGAAACGCCGCCTCGATGTTGGCCTGCACTTCGGGGCTGATCTTGCGGTTGCGGGAAAACGGCCCGCCGGGCGCCAGCCGCATCACGAAGAACGTCAGCGTGACCAGGGCGGCCAGCGTCAACCCTCCGTTCCACAACCGGCGCCCGACAAAGCGCAGCATCTTAAGGCGCCAGCGTCAGGAACTGGCTGTTCACATAGTCGGTGACCGAGGGCACATAGCCCCCCACCTTGGGGCTGACCAGCCGGCGCAGCGGTTCCTTGGCGATGGGCGCAAAGATCACGTCATCCAGCAGCAGCTTTTCCGCCTTGGCCAGTTCCACGTTGCGGCTGGTGGCATCGGGCATGGTCGCCGCCAGGTCCATCTGCGCGTCATATTCCGGCTTCACCCAGTTGTAGCCGGGTTCCGCACTGGGCCGCATATAGGCCAGGAAGGTCTCGGCCCCGGCGAAATCGCCCACCAGATTGTCGGCGAACACATCCCAGGTATAGGCGTAAAAGGCATCCAGCCAGGCCTTGCGCTCCATCGGCTCCACCGTCGCCTCGACGCCCAGAACCTGCTTCCACATCAGCGCCACGCCCTGCGCCAGACGCACCCGGTCTTCGGCCACCGTGGTGACTATGGTCAGCTTCAGCGGATTGTCCGGCCCGAAGCCCGCCGCCGCCATCAGCTCTTTCGCCTTGGCCTCGCGGTCCGCCTGCGCCAGATCGAACCCCGGCATCATCGGGCCTTCATAGGTGGGATCGAACCCGCCGGCATAGGAATAGGCCGGGATCGCGCCGCCCTTGACGATCTTTTCCTGCAAAAGCTCGCGGTTGATGGCCAGCGACAGGGCCGTGCGCACGTTGATGTCCTGCAGTTCCGGCTTGGACAGGTTGAAGCTGTAATAGGTCGTCTCGGTCGAGGGGCTGATCTTCAGCTGGTCGGGCATCGAGGTCTTCAGCTCTTCCAGCTGGTTCACCGGCACGTCATAGGTGATGTCGATCTCGCCCGCCTGAAAGCGCTTGAACTCGGTCGAGACGTCTTCGGTGACGTGATACTTCACCTTCTCGATGCTGACATTGGCCGCGTCCCAATAGTTCGGGTTCTTGGTCAGCAGCACATGGCTTTGCGGCACGATCTCGGTGATCGTGTAGGCGCCGTTCGACACGATCTTGGCCGGGTCCACGAACCCCGCCGCGCCATTGGCGGCATAGGACGGGCCGTGCAGCGGCGGGATCTGGAAGGCGCCCATGATGTTCAGGATATGCGGCGCCGGGGTCTCCATCTCGATCACCACGGTGCGGTCATCGGGCGCGGTCACGCCCAGGCCGCTGGCATCCTTGGCCTCGCCGTTCGCGATCGCCTCGGCGCCTTTGATCTTGACCACCGAGTAGAAGTAATAGCCCTTTTCGCTGACCGTCGCCGGGTCCAGCGTGCGGAACACGCTGTCGACAAACTCCTGCGCCTTGATCGGGTCACCGTTCGACCATTTCAGCCCCTCGCGCAGGCGGAAAGTATAGGTCTTGCCATCCGCGCTGGCTTCCCAGCTTTCGGCCGCGCCGGGCTGCACGCCGCCGCCGGGGCCATAGGTCACCAGCCCCTCATAGGCATCCATCATGATCCAGCCCGCCGCGGCGTCAAAGTTCACCTGCGGGTCCAGGCTGGACCATTCGCTGCCGATGCCGCGATCCAGCACCCCGGTTTCCGCCAGCGCCGGCCCGGCCGCAAAGGCCAGGGCCATCGCCGCCCCCGCCAGCAGGCCACGCAGTCCCGTCCGAAACTCCATCATCTGCGCAACTCCCTGTTATCGTTTCCGTTTCAATTCGACAGCAGGTCGCCCTGCCGCTTCGGTTCCTGTCCCGCCACATGGCACAGCCCCTGCCCTTTCAGGCAGGATGTCCACAGTTCCTGCCGGAACAACAGCCCCTTGGTCGGCGCCGCGATCTCGGCCCGCTGCCGGGCCGCGGCGTCGGTCACATGGCCCAGCACCTGGCCCTCGGTCACCCGGTCGCCCGGTTCGGTGATCCAGGTCACGATCCCGCCAAAGGGCGCAAAGACCTCGACCGCGCCGGCCAGCGGCATCTCCTCGGCCGGGCCATGCGCCGGGGCGGGGCCATCGGTCAGCGCGCCCACGCCCGCCAGAAAGCCCATCAGCCCGGCGGCATCCGTGGTGGCCAGCGCATCCGTCACATCCATCTGCCCGCGATATTCCAACGTGGTCGAGAAACAGGCATCCGCCGGCACCGCCGCACCGTAGCGGTCGCGCAGGGCCCGCCAGGGCGCGGTATGCGCCTCGTCAAAGGCGTTGCCGCCCGAGGTATCCTCGATCAGCGCCAGCTTCGCGCCGGTGCAGCGGGCCAGCAGGTCCGTCACCTCAGGCCGGGCCGAGGACGCGTAAAGATGTACCACCGCGCGGTGGTCGCAGTGCAGGTCCAGCACATGGTCAGCGTCGTGCGACCCCTGCATCAGGCACAGGCGCAGCGCGTCCACCTCGGTCGCGGGCTGTTCGGCGGCCAGCGCCGCGGCAAAGGCGGCGCGGATCGTGGCCTTGTTGGCCGCCGGGTCCGGCCCCAGCCGCCCCTCCAGCGCATCGCCCGCCAGCGCGGCCAGGTCGGGATACCCCCGATTGAAGTTGTTCGCCCCTTCCAGGTCGCGCCGCCCGACCGGCTTGTGCAGCAGCCATTCCGACAGCCCGATGGGGTTGGCCAGCGGCACCACCACCACATGCCCCGCGACTTGCCCGGCGGCCTCGGCCGCGTCCAGCATCCGCATCAGATGGTACAGCGCCAGCGGCCCCGGCATCTCGTCCGCGTGCAACCCGCCTTGCAGATAGACCTTCGGCCTTGCACCCTCTCGCCCCCAGTGGTGCCGCGTCAGCCATCGCGAGGTGCCTGGACTTGGGCCCCCCAGGGGCACGGTCTCGGTTCTCATGCACACCTCTGGTTTGCCAGGGTCATTTGATCAAATCCTGCGCCGTCACCCTTGCCCAAGTCAACCCTCCAGCGGGCCAAGCAGCGGCTCCAGCAGCGCCACGCAGGCGGCGCGGGCGCGGGCCGGGTCAAAGCCTTCGGGGTCGATGCAGCGTTGCAGCCATTGCCCGTCGACCAGCGCGATCAGCGTGGCGGCCAGGGCACCGGCATCCACCCGCAAGCCCCGCGCATGGGCGTGATCCTCGATCGCCAGTTCGACCACCCCCTTGTAGCGGCCATAGTTCCGCCGGTGCGCCGCCCGCAGCGAGGGGTTCACCGACACCTCGCCCCAGAGCGCCAGCCAGATGTTCATCGTGCCCCGGTCATGCGCCTCGGCATCGGCCATCACGGCCAGCAGTTCGCCCAGCGGCAAGGGCGCCTCGCCGGGGTCGATGCGGGCCAGCATCGGCTGATAGGCGGCCTCGTAGACGGCGGCCAGCAGCCCCTCCTTGCCCCCGAAGTGATGCGCGATCAGCCCGCGCGAGGCCTGCGCCCGGCGGCAGATGTTGTCGACGGTAAAGGCCCCGATCCCGCCTTCGGCCAGGCAGTCCAGGCCCGCCTGCACCAGCATCGCGGCGCGCTCCTCGGCGGCATAGCGGCGGAACTTCGGCGCCTCAGAGGTGGTCACGCGCGATCTCCTCCTGCCAGTTGCGCCGGGCGATCTCTTGCCCGTTGTCCAGGATCACCACCTGCGCGGTGATGCGGAAATGGGTGGCGGTGCTGGTCATCCGGCCCCTGCTTTCATGCACGAAGACGCCATCGGAGCGGATCTGCTCCACCCGGTATTCGGTCTCCATCGTGGCGCTCAGCGGGTCGCCCTCGGTGATGATGTAACGCGCATGGCCCTGGCTGCGCTGGCGGATGCCGATGTCGGACATTTCCAGGTCATAGGTCCAGCGCGGGAAATCCACGGTCGAGGTGCCCGACAGCAGGTCGCGGGTGATGCGCCGGGGGTGGGCCGGTTCTGCGGGATGGTGGATGCAGGGCACCTGCGCCGCCGCCTCGGGCGGGTCAAAGGGGCGCAGCGCGGCATCCTCGGGGCGCGGCGGGCGCACCGGCAGATGCAGCACGGTCGCCCCGGTGTCGATGCTCAGCGTCGCCAGTTCCGGCGAGGGCCAGGCGATCGGCCAGTAGGTCGACGACAGCGCCAGCCCGATCCGGTGGCCCGCCGGGAAGGCATGGGCGATGTCGTCCAGCTCCACCTCCACCTCGACCGGCTCATGCGGCACCAGGGCCTGCGGACGGTCGTGGCCCCGGTGGTGCGTCAGGTTCATCAGCCCCACCGTCACCCGGGTGGAGGCCCCGCCGGGCGCAACATCGTTCAGCCGCACCGCCACCAGCGCCAGCGGCTTGTCGCTTGCCACCCGGAGGGTCAGCCGGGGCGCGCCCAGGATCTCCAGCCGCTCGGGCAGCGGATCCGACAGCCAGACAAGCGAGCCGCCGTCATCCTCGCGCTGGTCGGTCGGCCAGTCGGCATCGGCGCCGTAACGGCCGATCTCTCCCGCAGCATTGCCGACCCAAAGCGGAGAGCACACCCGCGCCGCCCCCGGCTGCGCCCAATCGCGCAAGGCGCTGCCCACCGGATACAACTGCTTGTCGCGGATACGGGGGCTGGGCCATGTGTCCTCGCCCACCCAACGGCCGGGCCGTTCGGCATAGCAGGTGCGGGGCGGCACCGTTTCCTGCATCCAGACCCGCAGCGCGGGTTCCTGCATGATCCCGGTATCTGCACCCTTCATCCAGTGGTCGCACCAGCGCAGCACCTCTTGCAGCCAGCCGATGGCCGGGCCCACCGTCACGTCCTGCGGAAAGGAATGCGCCCAGGGGCCGATCAGCCCGCGGCACCGTTCGGGGCCAAGACCCGCCAGCAGGCGGGGCACGGCCTCGGAGTAATTGTCGGCCCAGCCAGAGACGGCATAGACCGGCACGCGGATGGCCGCGAAATCCTCGCAGACCGAGCCCTGGCGCCAATAGACGTCGCGGCGCTGATGCTGCATCCAGGTCAGCCCCCAGGGCCGGTTGGCGGCAATGCGTTGCAGCCACATGTCGCGCCAGGCGGCCCCATGCAGCGCGGGGTCGGGCGGCAGGTCCATGCCGGCAACCATGGTGCCCGACCAGTCCATGTTGTCCTTCGACAGGCAGCCGCCGATGAAATGGACATCCGTGGCATAGCGGTCGTCGGTGAAGCCAACGGCGATTACCGTCTTCAGCGCGGGCGGCTGCCGCGCAGCGATCTGCAAGCCGTTGAACCCGCCCCAGCTGATGCCGATCATCGCCACCTGGCCGTCGCACCAGTCCTGCGCGGCGATCCAGGCGATCAGGGCGCAGCCGTCCAGCTGCTCTTGCAGGGAATATTCGTCGTCGATCACCCCTTCGCTTTCGCCGCTGCCGCGGATGTCGACGCGCAGGCAGGCATAGCCGTGGCCCGCCAGATAGCCGTGCAGCCCCTGGTCGCGGCTTCGGGTGCCGTCATGCTTGCGATAGGGCAGGTATTCCAGGATCGCCGGGTGGCGGCCGGTGGCGGGGCGCCACAGCTTGGCCGCCAGCCGGGTGCCGTCGGGCAGCGGGATGAAGAGGTTCTCCACCACCTCGACCCTATGGGGGAATTCGCTGCGGACCTGCGGCAAGCCGTTCTCCTTTGTTGAACAACCATGCAACAAGCGCGACCCAGGAGTCAAACCCCCAATCCGGCTTGACCGAATCCAGTGCTCAATCTTATTGTACGAACGTTCAGTAAGGACAGGCCATGCCCCGCAACCCCCGCTATGACATCCTGTTCCAGCCGGTGCAGATCGGCCCCAAGACAGCACCCAACCGGTTTTTCCAGGTGCCCCATGCCAGCGGCATGACCAATGCCGCGCCGCGCGTGCGGGCGGCGTTCCGGGGGATGAAGGCCGAAGGGGGCTGGGGCGTGGTCTGCACCGGGGCCTGTTCGGTGCATCCCTCTTCGGATGACAGCCCGTTCCCCAACGCGACCCTGTGGGACGATGCCGACATCAAGGCCCATGCGCTGATGTGCGATGCCGTCCACGAACACGGCGCGCTGGCGGGGGTCGAGCTGTGGCACGGCGGCGCGGCGGCGATGAACCGGACGACCCGCTACGCGCCCCTGTCGCCCAGTGGCGTGCCCTGGATGGCGACGCATGTCGGCTTCATGACCTCGGCCCGGCCCAAG
>JAGPCN010000071.1:0-2740 GCA_018058035.1 Fuscovulum sp. | reverse complement strand
CGCGAGGGCGAGATCCGCGAATGCATCGGCTGCAACCTGTGCATTTCGTCGTGGCATGATGGCGTCTGGGTCCGCTGCACCCAGAACCCGACCGCCGGAGAGGAATGGCGACGCGGCTGGCACCCGGAAAAGGTGGCAAGGGACGCCAAGGGCAGCGCGCTGGTGATCGGCGGCGGCCCGGCGGGGCTTGAGGCGGCACTGGTGCTGGCCCGGCGCGGGATGGAGGTTTCGGTCGCCGAGGCGGAGCGGGAATTTGGCGGGCGGCTGTTGTGGGAAAGCAGCCTGCCGGGGCTGCGGCAGTGGTTCCGGGTGATCGACTATCGTCTGGGGCAGTTGCAGGCGATGGCAAACGTGCGGCTGTTTCCCGAAAGCCCGATGACCGCGCAGGACGCGCTGGACTTTGGCGCCGATCACATCGTCGTCGCCACCGGGTCCGACTGGGACCGCGCGCTGTGCGGCCCGAACGAGATTCCCGAGGGCCGGGCCGAGGGGCCGGATGTCTACACGCCAACCGATCTGGCGCGTGGGGCGATGCCGCAAGGGCCTGTGATCGTTCATGATTTCGACAACTACTACATGGGTTCGGCGGTGTCCGAGATGCTGGCCGACCGTGGCTTGCCGGTGACGCATGTCACCACCGCCGGGAATGCCGCCGCCTGGGGCTTCATGACCAACGAACAGCCGCAGGTGCACCAGTCCTTTGCCCGCCGTGGCATCGTGCTGCGCACCTCGGAGCGGGTAGTTACTTTCGCGGACGGGAAGGCACGGTTGGCGCACATGCTGTCGGGGGTGGCGGTTGATCTACCGGCGGCCTCGCTGGTCGTGGTGGGCGCGCGCGTGGCGCGGTCGGGTCTGGCCGAGGAACTGCGGGCGCTCGGCGCGCCCTCGGTTCATCTGGCGGGCGACGCGCACGCGCCGGGGGCCTTGGCCCATGCGATCTACAGCGCCCACCGGACCGCGCGCGAGATTGCCGCCAAGCCCCTGATCCGCCGTGATTTCGTGGTTCCGGCATGAGCCGCCGCAGCGGCCCCCGCCCGCCGCAGGGCGTGCCGCAGCGGCCCTTTGGACAGGTGCCGAGACGGCTGGGGCCGGTGGCCGCGATCAGCGAGGATCAGGTGGAGGCGATCCACCAGGCCGCGCTGCGGGTGCTGGCCGAAACCGGGATGCGCGTGCTTGAAGGTGGGGCGCGGGATCGCTTTCGGGCGGCCGGGGCGCGGGTGGATGATCTGATGGTGCGGCTGGACCCCGGGCTGGTTGAGGAACGGCTGCGGACGGTGCCCGCCCGGTTCATGCTGGCCGCCCGCAACCCACTGAAATATCTGCGCTTCGGCGGGAATGACGTGGTCTTCGCCTCGGTCGGGGGGCCGGCCTATGTGATGGACCTGGCGCGCGGGCGGCGCGAGGGGACGCTGGCCGAGATGGAGGATTACCTGCGGCTGGTGCAGGTGCTGAACGTCATCCATCAGGAAGGCGGCGGACCGTTCGAGCCGATGGACCTGCCCGCCCACACCCGCCACCTGGACATCTATGCCGCCCAGGTCCGCCTTCTGGACAAGAACTGGCAGACCCAGACCCTGGGCCGCCGCCGCACCCTGGACGGGCTGGAGGCGGCTTGCATCGGCATGGGGCAAAGCCTTGAAGACATGGCGGAAAATCCCTGTCTGCTGGGGATCATCAACACCAACTCTCCGCTGCAGCTGGACATTCCGATGGCCGAGGGGCTGATGACCCTGGCCGAGCATGGACAGGTCAACGTCATCACGCCCTTCACCCTTTCGGGGGCGATGGCACCGGTCAGCCTGGCGGGCGCGCTGGTCTTGCAGCATGCCGAGGCCTTGGCGGGCATCGTGCTGACCCAGGTCGTGCGACCGGGGGTGCCGGTGATGTATGGCGGCTTCACCTCGAACGTCGACATGGGGACCGGGTCGCCGGCCTTTGGAACGCCGGAATATTCAATCTCCGCAATGGCTTCGGGTCAGCTGGCGCGGCGGGTAGGGGTGCCGTTCCGCAGCTCGAACGTGACCTCGGCCAATGCGGTGGATGCGCAGGCGGCTTATGAAAGCATGATGGCGCTGTGGGGCGTGATGCTGGGCGGCGCGCATCTGGTGGAACATGCGGCGGGCTGGATGCATGGCGGGCTGACGGCCAGTTTCGAAAAGCTGGTGCTGGATGCCGAGATGCTGCAGATGCTGCAGGCGGCGCAAACGCCGTTCAGCACCGACCCCGCCGAACTGGCGCTGGAGGCGATTGCCGAGGTCGGCCCCGGCGGGCATTTCTTCGGGTCTTCCCATACACTTGCGCGCTACCGCGAGGCGTTCCACCGGCCCATGCTGTCGGACTGGTCGCCGCACGAGGCCTGGCTTGCCGCCGGGTCGCAGGGCACGGTGGAACGGGCGGCGACGCTGTGGCCGAAGCTCTTGGCGGAGTACCAGGAGCCGGTGCTGCCCGAGGATCGGGCCGAGGAACTGGCGGCCTGGGTGGCGCGGCGCAAGGCCGAGGGTGGGGCGCCGATGAACTAGCCGGGGCGCGCGCCGGAGGCTCGTCGATGACTTCGTCACTCCTCGCCGTCTTCACCCGACGAGGAGACGAAGTCGAACGAGGAGGGCCGGTCAGCCGTGCTTGACCATCACATGGCGGACCACCGTGTAATCCTCCAGCGCATAGGCCGACATGTCCTTGCCGTAGCCGGATTGCTTCAGCCCGCCATGCGGCATTTCGTTGGTCAGCATGAAATGCGTGT
>JAGPCN010000302.1 GCA_018058035.1 Fuscovulum sp. | reverse complement strand
GGCCCGGCCGGTGCGGCCGATGCGGTGGACGTAATCCTCGGGGTGCGAGGGCACGTCGAAGTTGAAGACATGGCTGACGGCCGGAATGTCCAGCCCCCGGGCCGCGACGTCGGAGGCCACCAGAAGGTGCAGCGTGCCGTCGCGGAAGGCATCCAGCGTCTTCATGCGTTCCGACTGCGCCAGGTCGCCGTGGATCGGCGCCGCGTTGAAACCATGCGATTTCAGCGACTTGGCGACCACGTCCACGTCCATCTTGCGGTTGCAGAAGACGATGGCGTTGGTGCAGCCCTCGCCCTCGGCGCGGATCAGTTCACGCAGCACGGCGCGCTTTTCGGCAAAGCTGCGGTCCTTGCGGGTAGGGGTAAAGGCGACCAGCCCCTGCGTGATCGTGGTCGAGGTGGTGGCCTGGCGCGCGACCTCGATCTTGGCGGGGTCCTTCAGGAAGGCCTTGGTGATCCGCTCGATCTCGGGCGCCATGGTGGCGCTGTAGAACATCGTCTGGCGGGTCGGCGGGGTCAGGGTGAAGATCCGCTCGATATCGGGGATGAAGCCCATGTCCAGCATGCGGTCGGCCTCGTCGACCACCATGATCTGCACGCCGGTCAGCAACAGCTTGCCGCGCTCGAAATGGTCCAGCAGGCGGCCGGGGGTGGCGATCAGCACGTCGACGCCGCGGTCGATCAGCTTGTCCTGTTCGCCGAACGAGACGCCACCGATCAAGAGCGCCTTGGTCAGCTTGGTGTACTTGGCGTAGGTGTCGAAACTTTCGGCCACCTGGGCGGCCAGTTCGCGCGTCGGCGCCAGCACCAGGCTGCGCGGCATCCGGGCACGGGCGCGGCCCTGGCCCAGAAGCGTGATCATCGGCAGCGTGAAGCTGGCGGTCTTGCCGGTGCCGGTCTGGGCGATGCCCAGAACGTCGCGGCCCTGCAGCGCGTGGGGAATGGCCTGGGCCTGGATCGGCGTCGGAGTTTCGTAGCCGCTATCAGCGATGGCTTGCAGCACGCGCGGGTCCAGCGCGAGGTCGGTAAACTTGGTCATCAGCGTCCTGTCATGGCGGGTCGGCCCCGCACGTCAATTGGGACGCAATCACCGGGCGCCCCGCGGATCGGGCCATCTGGCCCTGTTCGGGCGATACAGGAATGTGCCCTTGCGGTCAAGTTGCGGGGTCTTGACGCGGATTTCACAGGGCCGGGGGTGCCGGCGTGCTAGGCTGGGGCATTCGAAACCGGCATTTCCAATGGTGAATTCATGCGTACCCTGGCCCTTTGCCTGGGTCTGGTCCTTGCAGGGCCGGTCCGGGCGGATACCGTCTATCTGCTGACCAGTTCCTCGGAAACCGCCGACTATGGGCTTTTGATCGTGGCGCCCGAAACCGGATGCCCCGCCATGCGGGTTCTGGTCGAGGGCGCCGAGGGTCGCTGGCGCTCGCGCACGCTGGGGCCCGGAGAGGTGTCGATCGTGCGGATGGGCCGCGGCTTTCCCCCAGGCGCGCATCGTCTGACCTTGCGTGCCGCCGGCTGCACGGGCCTGCCCTGGCCGGCGCGGCGGGTTGTCCTGGGCAAGGCCGGGCCCGATCACGGCTGGCGGGCCGAAGCCCTGCGCTGACTATTCCGCCGCCGCCTCCGGCGCGGCCTTGGCGGCGCGGCGGGCGCGCAGGTCCGCGCGCATCAGGCCGATGCGGCGGAACAGGCTGCGCGGGTCGTCGTTCAGCGCCTGCAACAGGTGGCAGGCGATGCGCCCCGCCACGGGTTCGTCGCGTGACATGTCCCAGATCTGGGCCAGCAGGTTGATGTCGAGGCCCCCCGACAGAAGCGAAAACGACGGCATGTCCAGCGGCAGCGCGATGCCCGGGGATCGCCGCACAGGATGCGCGCGGTCGGGCGGCAGGCCGGAATAAAGCCGCTCGAACTCATAAAGTTTCATCAGCGAAAACAGCACGTTCATCGCCAGCCCGACGCGGCGCTGGCCCTCGTTCCAGCCATGGTCGCCAAAGGTGATGACCGATGAGATCAGCCAGCGCGCCGGCAGTTCGGCCAAAAGCGCCTCGGCCTCTTCCTGCCAGAGCCGGCGGAACAGGCGCGGCGCGTGGCGCGGAAACCGCTTCTTGCGCAGATGCGCGATCAGCAGCGCGTTCAGCGCCGCCAGTTCGCTGAAGCCCGCCAGTTCGCTCCGGATTTCGTGGCGTTTCACCGCATGGGCCGAAGCCGGACGCGGCAAATCTTCGGCCGCCGGCACGCGGGCGGCCTTCAGCGCGGCCAGGTCCACCTCCAGCGGCGGCAGCGCCTCGCCTTCGGCAAGGGCCAGCGGGCGGCGGCGGATGTTCCACGTCGCGATCAGGCTTTCGGGGGCGTCGGGGTAGGTGGGATCGGTCATCGGCAGGATTCTGGGCGGGATGGCCCAGAATGGCAAGCGCCGGTTAACGGCGCGTCACGCCATCATTTCCTTGGTCGCCGTCAGCTTGACGCCTTCGTAGTCGCGCACCACGCGGTCGATGTCCCATTGCAGGCGGGTCAGGAACACCAGGTCGCCGTCGCTGTCGTGGGCGATGTGCTGCTTGTTCACGGCCACCAGCTTTTCGATCTGCGCCTTGTCACCGGAAATCCAGCGGGCAGAGGTGAAGTTCGACCCTTCGAACCGCACCGGCAGGGAATATTCCTGCTCGATCCGGCTGGCCAGCACCTCGAATTGCAGGGCGCCGACGACGCCGACGATGTAGCCCGAACCGATCATCGGCTTGAAAACCTTGGCCGCGCCTTCCTCGGCAAATTGCGTCAGCGCCTTTTCCAGGTGCTTGGCCTTCATCGGGTCGGTGGCGCGGATGGATTGCAGAAGTTCCGGCGCAAAGGACGGGATGCCGGTAAAGCGCAGGATCTCGCCCTCGGTCAGGGCATCGCCGATGCGCAACTGGCCGTGGTTCGGGATGCCGATGATGTCGCCGGCCCAGGCCTCTTCGGCCAGTTCGCGGTCGGCGGCCAGGAACAGCACCGGGTTCGTCACCGCCATGATCTTTTTCGACCGCACATGCGTCAACTTCATGCCGCGTTCGAAATGGCCCGAGGCCAGGCGGACAAAGGCCACGCGGTCGCGGTGCTTGGGGTCCATGTTGGCCTGGACCTTGAAGACAAAGCCGGTCACCGGCGTCTCACTGGCGTCGATCTGACGCTCGGCCGCCTTTTGCGGCTGCGGTTCGGGGCCGTAGGCGCCGATCCCGTCCATCAGTTCCTTGACCCCGAAAGAGTTGATGGCAGAGCCGAACCAGATCGGCGTCATGGCGCCGTGCAGGAATTGCGCGCGGTCAAAGGCCGGCAGCAATTCGCGCGCCATTTCAATCTCTTCGCGCAACTTCTTCAGAAGATCGGCCGGGACGTGTTCGGCCAGCTTGGGGTCGTCCAGGCCACTGATCTGGATCGATTCCGCGACCCGGTTGCGGTCGGCGCGGTCCATGATTTCCAGCCGGTCGTTCAGCAGGTCATAGGCCCCCACGAAATCGCGGCCCTGGCCGATGGGCCAGCTGGCCGGCGTCACGTCGATGGCCAGGTTCTCCTGGATCTCGTCGATGATCTCGAAGGTGTCGCGGGCCTCGCGGTCCATCTTGTTGCAGAAGGTCAGGATCGGCAGGTCGCGCAGGCGGCAGACCTCGAACAGCTTGCGGGTCTGGCTTTCCACGCCCTTGGCGCCGTCGATCACCATGATCGCGGCATCGACCGCCGTCAGCGTGCGGTAGGTGTCTTCGGAAAAGTCGCTGTGGCCGGGGGTGTCCACCAGGTTGAAGCGGTACTGCCGGAAATCGAACGACATCGCGCTGGCGGAAACCGAGATGCCCCGGTCCTGTTCCATCTTCAGGAAGTCGGACCGCGTGCGCCGCGCCTCGCCCTTGGCGCGGACCTGGCCGGCCATCTGGATCGCCCCGCCGAACAGCAGGAACTTTTCGGTCAAGGTGGTCTTGCCTGCGTCGGGGTGCGCGATGATCGCGAAGGTCCGGCGGCGGGCGATTTCGGGCGGAAGGGGGGCGCGGTTGTCAAGCATGGCGGGCCTAATAGCGGGAATGCGGCGGGCCGTCCACGGGGGGCAGGGCCCCGCCCGCCGGCGCCTTCGGCCAGGGGCGGCGATCAGGGCGGGCCGTCAGGCCCCTATCGGGCGGGCGGCGCGGCGTTTGCGCGGTGGCTGGAACAGCGCGGCGGGGCCGACCGATTCCAGGAACCGGCGCCCGGCCTCGGTTCCGAAGTGCTGCACCTGGGCCAGGCCCGGGAAGCTGCGGCTGACCTCGGCGGCGATCTCGGGGGGCAGGCGGCTGACGGTGGCGTCGTTCACCATCAGGCTTTCGGCGGGGATGCCCTCGGCATAGATGATCTCGTGGCGGTCGAAGACCAGGCTGAAGTATTCCACCGCGCCGCCCTCGCGGACAAAGACGTTCTCGTCATCGACCAGGTGCTTGG
>JAGPCN010000301.1 GCA_018058035.1 Fuscovulum sp. | reverse complement strand
GCGCGCCAGGCCACCACCTCGACCACGATCACGCAGGGGCTGGTCGCCTTTACCCCTACCCGCAAGGACCGCAGCTTTGCCGAAAAGCGCGCCGTGCTGCGTGAACTGATCCGCGCCGAGGGCGAGGCCTGCACCAACGCCATCGTCTTCTGCAACCGCAAGATGGACGTGGACGTGGTCGCGAAGTCGCTGAAATCACATGGTTTCAACGCGGCGCCGATCCACGGCGACCTGGCGCAGTCGGAACGGATGAAGACGCTGGATGCCTTCCGCGACGGCACGCTGCACCTCCTGGTGGCCTCCGACGTTGCGGCGCGGGGGCTGGACATTCCGGCCGTCAGCCACGTCTTCAACTTCGACGTGCCCTCGCACCCCGAGGATTACGTCCACCGCATCGGCCGCACCGGCCGGGCCGGGCGTCTGGGCAAGGCCTTCACCATCTCGGTCCCGTCCGATGGCAAGTACCTGTCGGCCATCGAAAGCCTGGTCAAGCTGGAAATCCCGCGCGTCGAGTTGCCCGAAGGGCTGGACCTGGCCGCCGCCGGCAGCGACCGTCCGCCGCGCGAAGAGCGCAGCAGCCGGGGCGACCGTGGTGGCCGCGGAGAGCGTGACCGCAGCCGCGGCGGGCGCGACCGCAAGCCGCGCGAAACCGTGGAACCCGAAGCAGCACCGCAGCCCGAGGTCGTCGAGGCCGTCGTCGAAGCCGCCGCGCCCGAACCGCAGCGCGACGATCGCCGCGGGAGCCGTGACCGCCGCGAGGGCCGCGAGGGGCGCGAAGACCGGCGCGAAGTGCGCGACGACCGTCGCGGCGGCCGTGATCGCCGTGACGGGCGCGAAGATGGTCCCGCCGTCGTCGGCATGGGCGACCATGTGCCCGACTTCCTGTTGCGCAGCTTTGCCGTCGCCGCCACCCCGGCGGACGAGACCGAAGAGGCGCCCGACAGCGCGCCCGCGACCGGCACCGAAGGCTGAAACGACAAAGGGGGCCGCGCGGCCCCCTTTCTTTCCGGCCCGGCGGCCCTGCCCTATTCGGCGACCAGGCGGCTGACCACCACCGTCACTTCGGGCTTCTTGCCGATCTCTTCCATGGCGATCTGGCGCACGACCTTGCGAATCTCTTCGTCCAGCTTGTCGTCGTCCTTCAGCACCTTGCGGCCGGCACGGTCCAGATAGTCGGCGAGGTCGGTCTCCATCGTCTCGTTCAGCAGCCGCCCGCCCTTGCCCTGATCGGTCAGGCCCATCAGCTCGACCCAGGGCTCGCCCATCGGCTGGTCGTTTTCGTCCAGGATCACCGTCACCAGCACATGGCCGTTCAGCGCCATGCGGATGCGGTCGCGGATCACCCCGTCCATCGCCCCCACCATCACCGTGCCGTCCAGATAGACGCGGCCGGTCTCGATGTATTCGGCGACGGCGGGAAGGTCGCCGGTCAGGTCCAGCATGGTGCCGTTGACCGCAACCTGCGCGGCGATGCCGGCCTCGGTCGCAACGCGGACATGTTCGGCCAGGTGGCGGTGTTCGCCGTGCATCGGCACCAGCATGTCGGGCAACAGCAGGCGGTGGACATGCTCCAGATCCGGGCGGTTGGCGTGGCCCGAGACGTGGTAAAGCCCACCGGTATCGTCATGCACCGTCACGCCCATTTCGGAAAACGCATTCCAGATCCGGATCACGCCGCGTTCGTTGCCCGGAATGGTGCGGCTGGAGAACAGGAAGCTGTCGCCCTCGCGCATCTCGAAGCCCAGGTACTTGCCGCGCGACAGCGCCGCACTGGCGGCGCGGCGTTCGCCCTGGCTGCCGGTGACCAGCAGCATCAGGTTGCGGCGCGGGATTTCCACTGCCTCTTCCGGCGTCACGGTGGCGGGAAAGCCCGGCAACACCGCGGCCTCGTCCGAGGCAGCCAGCATCCGCTTCATCGACCGGCCCAGCACGCAGATCGAGCGGTCGGCCGCGCGGCCGGCCTCGGCCAGGGTCTTCAGCCGCGCCACGTTCGAGCCGAAAGTGGTGGCGACGAACAGGCCCGGCGCCTTGCCGATCAGCTCGGCCAGGGGTTCGGCCAGCGTTGCCTCGGAGCGGCCCTCATGCGTGGAAAACACGTTGGTCGAATCGCACATCAGCGCCTTGACCGGCTTTTCCGCCGCGATGGCATCCCACATCGCGTCATCCCACGGCTCGCCCACCACCGGGCTGCGGTCGATCTTGAAGTCGCCGGAATGCACGATCCGCCCCGCGGGCGTGTCGATGATCAGAGCCGCCGATTCCGGGATGGAATGGCTGAGCGGCACAAACTGCACCTTGAACGGCCCGGCCTCGATCACCGCGGGGCGCGGTTCGACCACGGTCAGCGCCTCCAGCGGCAGGCCGGATTCTTCCATCTTCAGCCGGCCGATGGTGGCGGTGAAGCGGCGGGCATAGACCTTCTTCTTCAGCTTGGGCCACAGAAGGCCAAGCGCGCCGATGTGGTCTTCGTGGGCATGAGTGATGAAGATCGCCTCAAGCCGGTCGACGCGCTCTTCCAGCCAGGCGATGTCGGGCAGGATCACCTCGACCCCAGGCGCGCCGTCCATGTCGGGGAAGGTCACGCCCAGGTCGACCAGGATCAGCCGCTCCTTGCCGGGCGCGCCATAGCCGTAGACGTAACAGTTCATGCCGATCTCCCCGGCGCCGCCAAGGGGAAGATAGATCAGCCGGTCCTTGCTCATGCGTTTTCCTTGTTGAATTCGTGGATGAGGACCAGTCCATGCATGGTCAGGTCGTCCTCAACCGAATGAAATAGCTCGGTTCCTTGCGCGAACAACGAGGCGAGGCCGCCGGTCGCGATCACTTTCGACGGGCGCGGACGCTCGCGCCGCACTTCGCGCACGATGCCCTCGATCAGGCCCACATAGCCCCAATACACGCCCGACTGCATGCAGGCCACCGTATTCGTGCCGATGGCGCGGGCGGGTTTCGCCACGTCGATGTGCGGCAGCGCGGCAGCGGCCATGTGCAGCGCCTCAAGCGACAGGTTGACGCCCGGCGCGATGACGCCGCCGACATAGGCGCCGTCGTGGTCGACCACGTCGAAGGTGGTGGCGGTGCCGAAATCGACCACGATCAGGTCGCCGCCATGGCGATCATGGCCAGCGACCGTGTTGACCAGCCGGTCGGGGCCGACGGTGGTGCCCTGGTCGACCCGCGGGGCCACCGGCAGGCGGCATTCCGGCTTGCCCACCACCAGCGGGCGGCAGTCGAAGTAGCGGTTGCAGAGGACGCGCAGGTTGAACACCACGCGCGGCACGGTCGAGGAGATGATCGCCTCGGTCACCTGCGCTTCGACTTTCGTCAGCGCCATCAGCGACGACAGCCAGACGAAATATTCGTCGGCCGTGCGCTTGTGGTCGGTGGCGATGCGCCAGGTCGACAGAAAGCGCGCGCCGTCCCAGATGGAAAAGACGGTGTTGGTGTTGCCGCAGTCTATCGCCAGAAGCATGGGTCGGTCCGAGTGGTTGGCGGAGGAGCCGGGGGTTTCACACCCCCGGACCCCCGTGGGATATTTGGGCCAGAATGAAGTGCAGGGTCAGAAGAACACCTCGGCGGCGGGGATGGCAAGGGTGGCCGCGCCCTGGCGCAGGATCAGGTTGCCGCTGCCGTCGACGGTATCGAAGATGCCCTCGCGGGTGTCGGTGCCGGTGCGGGCGGTGATGCGCTGCCCAAGGCGTGCGGCATGGGCCAGCCAGTCGGCGCGAAGGGCTGCAAAGCCGCCCTGGCGGAAGGCGGATTCGCGCGCGGCATAGGCGGGGGCGAGGGCGTCGAGGAAGGCCTCGGGTGGGACATTCAGGCCGGTTTCCCCCTTCAGCGAGACGGGACGCAGGGCGCCGGGTTCCACCGCCTCGGGCGGGGGGGCGGCGATCAGGTTGACGCCGATGCCGATGGCCAGGGTGGCGCCGGAGGCTTCGAGCAGGATGCCCGCCACCTTGCCACCGTTCAGCAGGACATCGTTCGGCCATTTCAGCGTGAAGGCCTGCGGCTGCGCGGTCAGTGCCACGAAGGCATCGCGCAGCGCCAACGCGGCGGCGAAGGAGCGCAACGCCACCGTTGCCGGCGGCTCGGTCACCCGCATCGCCAGCGTGCCGTGGAAGTTGCCGGGGGGCGAAGCCCAAGGCCGGGCGCGGCGGCCCCGCCCGGCCGTCTGCTCGCCAGCCAGGATCCACAGCGGCCCGGCCAGGCCGGGCGCGCGGCGGAACGCCTCGGCATTGGTGCTGTCGACCGAGGCCAGGATCACCCGGCCCGCGGCAACGTCACCGGACAAGGGCCTGCGCCGCCGTCGCGGCCGAGGCCTCGATGCCGAACAGGTTCACAACCCCCAGCACCATGATCGCGGCCACGCCCACCATCATCACCCATTGCACCGGCGCCATGCGGCTGTCGGCGGGTTCCTGTTCGGCGCCGAAGTACATGAAGTAGACGATGCGCAGGTAGTAGAAGG
>JAGPCN010000070.1 GCA_018058035.1 Fuscovulum sp. | reverse complement strand
GTCCAAGCGCTATGCGCTGATCCGGCAGGCCAACGGCAAGTACAAGAAGATCAAGGTTGGCGACCGCATCGACGGCGGCCGGGTCGAGGCGATCACCCAGAACGAAGTGCGCTACCAGAAGGGCGGCCGCCTGATCAGCCTGAAGATGCCCAAGGGCTGAGGCCCCCGAGTCTTCGTCGAAGACTCGCAACCCCCTTGGCCCCCGAACGCCAGGCCGGCAGGTCCGTCCCCCGAGTCTTCGGAGAAGACTCGTGCCCCCCTTAACCCGCCTTCAGCACCCCCCGCGCGATCTGGTCGGCCTCGATCGATTCGAACAGCGCGCGAAAATTGCCCTCGCCGAACCCGTCGTCGCCCTTGCGCTGGATGAATTCGAAGAAGATCGGCCCGATCACCGTCTTTGAGAAGATCTGCAACAGGATGCGCGTCTCGCCGCCGTCCACCACGCCCTCGCCGTCGATCAGGATGCCATGTCTGGCCAGCCGGTCGACGGGCTCGTCATGGCCCTTCACCCGCTCGAACGAGGCCTCGTAATAGGCCATCGGCGGCTTCGGCATGAAGCGCAGCCCGCGCGCCGCCACCGCATCGGTCGCGGCATAGATGTCGTCGCAGCCGACCGCGATGTGCTGGATGCCCTCGCCGTTGTAGCGGCGCAGGTATTCCACGATCTGCCCGGTCTCGCCGCGGTCCTCGTTGATCGGAATGCGGATGCGGCCGCAGGGGCTGGTCAGGGCGCGGCTAAACAGGCCGGTGAACTTGCCCTCGATGTCAAAGAACCGGATCTGGCGGAAATTGAACAGGGTTCCGTAGAAATCGAACCACTTGTCCATGTTGCCGCGATGCACGTTGTGGGTCAGGTGGTCCAGATAGCGGAACCCCACGCCGGCGGGCTTGGGCGCGGAGAGCCACTCGAACCCTGGCCCCCAGGGGTCGGCGCCGGGGCCATAGGCATCGGTGAAATAGATCAGGCTGCCGCCGATGCCGACGATGGCGGGCCAGTCCAGCGTCTTGTCGGCGCCGTCATAGGGCTGCGCGCCCTGCGCCACCGCATGGGCAAAGGCATGGGCCGCATCCACCACGCGCCAGCCCATCGACGGCGCGCAAGGCCCGTGCAGGTCGACAAAGCGGCGGGCGTGGCTGCCGGGGTCGTCGGTCAGCACATAGGTGATGTCGCCCTGCTGCCACAACTCGATGGCGCGGCTGCGGTGGCGGGCCACCAGGGCAAACCCCATGCGGGCGAACAGCACGCGCAATTCGTCCGGCTCGGGATGGGCGAATTCGACGAACTCGAACCCGTCGGTGCCGGCGGGGTTCTCGGGGCCGATCACGGCCTTCGGGGCATCATGCGGAAAGGGACCCATGGCGAAACTCCATATCCTGGTTGCATCAATTCTACCGCGAGGCTTGCGCGTATGGTGCGCATGGATCATGCTGATACGGATAAATTGCGCGACGCTTTCGCGCCATAATTGGAAAACATGCAACAGACCGACAGCCTGGACGAAACCGATTCCCGCCTGCTGGCCGCCCTTCAGCGCGATGCCACGCTGACCGCGCAGGACCTGGGCGCGCGGCTGAACCTGTCGCCCAGCCAGGCCGCGCGGCGGCGCCAGCGGCTGGAGCAGGCGGGTGTCATCACCGGCTACCGTGCCACCGTCGCCCCCGACCGCATCGGCCTGGGGGTCGAGGCCTTCATCCAGGTCGTCATGGCCGCCCATTCCGAAACCAACGCCCGCGATTTTCGCCGCCTTTGCGACACCCGCCCCGAGATCGTTGCCGCCTGGACGCTGACCGGCGGCTCGGACTATCTGCTGCGGGTCTGGTGCGCCGACCTGGCAGCGCTGAACCTGCTGGTCCAGCAGGCGCTTCTGCCCCATCCGGCGGTCGCGCGGGTGCAAAGCCAGATCGTGCTGGACCGGGTCAAGCCGGACGCGCCCTTGCCCACCGGCCCGGGCTGAGCGCCGCAAAAGATTTCAACGTGTGTCGGGGAATTGACCTGCCGATCGTGTCGCATGGTGGATTCCGGTCATTCCTTGTGACTAAGGTCGCCTGACCTCGACAGGACTGCTGATGGAAAGTTTTCTCTACCAGGCCAGCCTCTACCTGGGCGCCGCCGTGGTGCTGGTGCCGCTTGCGGTGCGGCTGGGCTTGGGCTCGGTACTGGGCTATCTGGCGGCCGGCATCCTGCTGGGCCCGGTCTTCGGCCTGGCCGGCGCCGAAACCGCCGAGTTGCAGCACATCGCCGAATTCGGCGTGGTGATGATGCTGTTCCTGATCGGGCTGGAACTGGAACCCCGCGTGCTGTGGGACATGCGGCATCGCCTGCTGGGCCTGGGCGGCGCGCAGGTGGCGATCTCCGCCGTCGCGATCGCGCTGGTGGCCTGGGCCGCCGGGCAGGACTGGCGGGCCGCGATCACCATCGGGATGATGCTGTCGCTGTCCTCCACTGCCATCGTGCTGCAGACGCTGACGGAAAAGGGCCTGATGCGCAGCCCTGGCGGCCGGGCCAGCTTTGCCGTGCTCTTGACCCAGGACCTGGCGGTGATCCCGATGCTGGCGCTGGTGCCCTTGCTGGCGCTGCCCGAACTGGGCGCCTTTCCGGCCGAGGCCTTCGGCGTGACCAACGCCGCCGACGACGCGGCGCAAGCCGCCGGCAGCGCCGCGCCGATCATGACCATCGTGCAGTCGCTGCCAGCCTGGGCCGCGACGCTGATCACGCTGGCCATCGTCGCGGCCATCGTGCTGGCCGGGCATTTCCTGTCGCGCCCGGTGTTCCGGTTCGTCCATGCCTCGCGCCTGCCCGAGATGTCGACCTTCATCTCGCTTCTCATGGTGCTGGGCATCGCCTTCCTGATGATGCTGGTGGGCCTGTCGCCGGCGCTTGGCACCTTTGTCGCCGGCCTGGTGCTGGCCAATTCCGAGTTCCGCCACCAGATCGAAGCCGACATCAAGCCGTTCAAGGGCCTGCTCTTGGGCCTGTTCTTCATGACCGTGGGCATCGGCATCAACTTTGACGTCCTGGCCAGATCGCCCGGCACCATCATCGGGCTGACGCTGGCGGTGATCGTGGTCAAGGCGGCGGTGCTGTTCGGCATCGCGGTGGTGGCCGACCTGCGCGGCCGGGATCGGTTCCTGTTCACCCTGGGCCTGGCCCAGGCGGGCGAGTTCGGCTTTCTGCTGATCTCGTTTGCCCGCAGCGAAGGGGTGCTGGCCGTCGGCGCCTCGCAAAAGGCGCTTCTGGTGATCTCGCTGTCGATGCTGCTGACACCGCTCTTGTTCTTCCTGTACGAGCTGATCTCGCGCCACCTGGCGCATGCGCCCAGTGCCCACCCCCCCGACACCATCGACGAAAAGGGCCGCGTGATCATCGCCGGCGTCGGCCGGTTCGGGCAGACGGTGAACCGGATGATGCGCACCTCGGGCGTGTCGACGGTGGTGCTGGACAGCGACATGACCATGATCGAGACCCTGCGGCGGTTCGGCATCAAGGGCTTCTTCGGCGATCCCTCGCGGCCCGAACTGCTGGACGCCGCGGGCCTCGCCACGGCCGAGGTGCTGGTGGTGGCGGTCGACGACCGCGACAACGCGCTGAAGATCGTGCGCCATGTCCGCCGCGTGCGTCCCGACATCCACATCGTCAGCCGCGCCCGCGACCGGGTGCATGTCTACGAACTCTATCAGGCCGGCGCCAACGACATCGTGCGCGAAACCTTCGACAGCTCGGTCCGCGCCGGGCGCTATGTGCTGGAAAACACGGGCTTTACCGACTATGAGGCATCGCAGCTGAGCCAGGCCTTCTGGCGTATCGACCGCGCCGCGATGCGCGACCTGGCCGAGGTCTGGGTGCCCGGCCAGCCGCTGGACCAGAACCCCGCCTATATCCAGCGCGCACGCGAGCTGGAAAGGCAGCTGGAATCCGCCCTGCTGGACGAACTGGACCAGGCGCGACCCGCCCGCGTCACCGCCGCAGAATAGACGCAACCGGAATTCGCACGAATTCCGGCACGATTTCCGCGCGGAAATCGGCGCCGGTCAGCCGCCGCTCACCCCGGCCTCGGTGAATGTCGCCATCCCGGCGTGGCAGGCCACCGCGCCGCGCAGGATGCCCAGGGCCAGCGCGGCCCCCGACCCCTCGCCCAGCCGCAGGCCCAGCGACAGGAGCGGCTCCTTGTCCAGGGCCGCCAGCAGGCGGCCATGCGCACCCTCGGCGCTGAGGTGGCCGGCGATGCAATGGTCCAGCGCCCCCGGCGCCGCCCGGTGCAGCACCGCCGCCGCCGCCCCGGAAATGAAGCCGTCCAGCACCACCGGAACCCGCTGCATCCGCGCCGCCAGGTAGGCCCCGGTCATCGCCGCGATCTCGCGCCCGCCCAGGCGGCGCAGCGCCTCGAACGGGTCGTCCAGCTGGCCGGCATGGCAGGCCAGGCCCGCGGCCACCGCCGCCTCCTTGCGGGCAAGGCCCGCGTCGTCGACCCCGGTGCCGCGCCCGGCCCAGCCCGCGCCGCCGTATAGCGCCGCCGCCAGCGCCGCGGCGCTGGTGGTGTTGGCGATCCCCATCTCGCCGGCGACGAACAGGTCGGCGCCCGGATCGACCGCCTGCCAACCGGCGCGCAGCGCCTGCATCAGCTCGTCGGCGCTCATCGCGGGGCCTTCGGTGAAATCGGCGGTCGGCCGGTCCAGCTCCAGCGCCACCACCGCCATTTCGGCGCCGAAGGCGCGCGCCAGCTGGTTCACCGCCGCCCCGCCGGCGTGGAAATTCGCCACCATCTGCACCGTCACCTCGGCCGGAAAGGCCGAGACCCCCCGCGCGGCAACCCCGTGGTTGCCGGCAAAGACCGCCACCTGCACCCGGTCCAGCGCCACCCGGCCGCGCCAGCCGGCCAGCCATTCGGCCAGCCCCTCCAGCCGGCCCAGGGCCCCGGGCGGTTTGGTCAGCACCGCGTCGCGCGCCCGCGCCGCCGCCACGGCCGCCGCGTCGGGGCCGGGCAGGTCCGACATCAGGGCACGAAAATCGGCAAGGGTTTCGGGCGCGTGCATCGGTCTGTCCTTCGGCGGTTGATCCCTGACGGCCAACCGGCTACCCCAGGACCCGGGCCAAGGCCAGACCGGAAAGGACACCCCGGAGATGCGGCGCGACATCGCCCCCCTCTTGCGCGATCACCTGCTGACGGCCGCGGCGCTGCTGACGCGCCTGCCGCTGCCCGGTCATGGCTTTGCGGGCGCGGCCGCGGCCTGGGCCTGGCCCTTGGTCGGCGCCGCGCTCGGCGGTGTCTCGGCGATTCTCGCCTCGACCCTTCTCGCCTGCGGCCTGGGCCCCGGACCGGTGGCGGCGGCGGTGCTGGCGGCGCTGGCGCTCATGACCGGCGCCCTGCACGAGGACGGGCTGGCCGATACCGCCGATGGCCTGATGGGCGGGCGCAGCCGTGAGCGGCGGCTCGAGATCATGCGTGACAGCCGCATCGGCAGTTTCGGCGCGCTGGCCCTGGGGCTGGTGACGCTGGCGGCCTGGTCTGCGCTGGCCGACCTTCTGGCCCGGGGCGGCCATGCCGGGCCGCTGGTCGCCGCCGCCGCCCTGTCGCGCGGCGCGATGGCGGCGGTGATGGCCGCGCTGCCCTCTGCCCGCCCCGGCGGGCTGTCGGACGCAACCGGCCGGCCGGCGCCGCGCATCGCCGCGCTGGCGGTGCTGGGCGCGCTGCTGGTGGCGCTGCTGTCACTGGGATCGGGCGCCTTTGCGGCGGCCCTGGCCGCAGCCCTGTCTGCTGGCCTGGTGGCACTGGCGGCAAGCCGCCTGATCGGCGGCCAGACCGGCGACATCCTGGGCGCCAGCCAGCAACTGGCCTTTGCCGCCGTGCTGGCGGTGGCGGCCGGCGGGGCCTGACCCCGCCGACCCGGCCATCAGACCCAAAGGTCGAAGTTCGAGGCGCTGAGCGAAGCGACCGCGTTGGTAAAGGTGACCACCGCCTGCGCCGCCGCCGCCCCGGTGCCGTCCTGATCCCAGTAAAGCGTCCGGTTCGCCGCATTGTAGACAAAGGTCCCCACCGCCGCCGTGGCCGCGGTGCCGTTGACCAGGGTCAGCACCCCGGTCATCCCGGTGAAGAATGCGGTATCAAAGGCCAGCCTGTCCTGCGCCACCGAAAAGTCGGTGATGCGGTCCACCGCGCCCAGATCGCCCTCTCCCCAGAACTCGAAGGTGTCGCTGCCACCGCCGCCGGTCATGGTGTCGGCGCCTGCGAGGCCGGCAAAGTTCTGGTCGGCGGCGTTGCCACGGAACCAATCGGCATTGGCGGTGCCCCAGAAGCCCTCGACCTCCGAGACGTTCTCGGCATTGCCGAAGCCGTCGTTCATGATCTGGCCGGTGGCGCGCGTCAGGTCCACCCGCACCGCCCCGACCGGCGTGTCGCCGTACCAGCGGCCGAAGTCGATGAAATCGAAGCCGCCCTCGCCATCGTAGCTGTCGATCCCCTCGCCGCCGCGAAAGCCGTTGTTGACCCGAGACCCCACGAAGACATCGTTGAACCTTGTGCCGTCGACGCGCTCGATGTCGATCACGCTGTCCAGGTTGCCAAAGCCGTCGCGGATGGTGCCGGTGATCGATGTGCCGGTGAAGGCGGTTTCCAGGTCGACGATGATGCCGCGGGTGCCGCCGTTCCAGTAGTCGCCGGAATAGCGCACCTCATCGCGCGTATCGCCGGTGGAATTGCCCAGCGAATCAAAGCTGTCCATGCCGCCGTCGATGGTGTCGCGGCCGCGCAGGCCGCCAAAGCGGTCGCGCTGCACCTGCGTGGTGTGGCCCACGAACAGGTCGCCAAAGCGCGAGCCTTCGAATTCCTCGATGTTGGTGAAGCGGTCGGTGCCGCCCCAGGCGTCGGTCAGCCGCCCCAGCGTGATGTTGATCGCCAGCCCCCGGGTCGCGCCGGCACCTGCGTTGTAGGTGGTTTCGGAATAGGACAGCAGGTCATAGCCATCGCCGCCGTCGATCGAATCGTTGCCCTGCGAGCCGTAGATGAAGTCGTCACCCGCGCCCATGCGGATCGTGTCATTGCCCACGTTGTAGCCGGGCAGCGACCGACCGTCGTTCAGCGCGGTACCGTTGATCAGGTCGTTGCCCGACAGAAGGTGCGACCAGGCGGCCATGCCATCCGGGCTGGGGCCCTCGCCGGCGCCGAACACGTTGCTGTAGAACTGCGACAGGTCGCCGCCGATGGGGTTCGTGGCCAGCCCGGCGATGGTCAGGATCAGCTGTCCCGAGGCGTTGTACAGGCGCAGCGTGCTGATGGTGCCGTCGATCGGCTCGCTGCCGTCATAGGTGAACCCGGTGCCGGTGGCGGTGATGCGGAAGCCCGCGAAATCATGGCCGGCGGGCCAGGTAAAGCTGAAGGTCGTGGCCGTGGCCGTGGTGACCACGGTGCCGGCCGGCCCCGCCTCAAGCAGGCGCCCGGGCCAGTCTTGCAGGTCCGAGAAAAGTTGCGTCATCGTGACGGTCGCCATGGCGGCCTCCCCCTTGAATGTTGCACTACAATTGCCGCCGGTCACACCTTGTCCCACCCGTCGGCAGGAAAAGCTAACACAGGGAGTCAGCTTTCCCGCGCGAAAATTCCGCAAGCGGCGGCGGCCGCGGGGCGACCGGCCTCTGGCCTTTGCCGCCGTCCCGCGCTATCCCCCATGCCAAAGCCGCAAGGGGACGCCGATGTCCGACAAGACCGATTTCTCGGATGCCATCTCTTCGACCGAAGAGATCATCGAAGATGCCCGCAACGGGCGCATGTTCATCCTGGTCGACCACGAAGACCGCGAGAACGAGGGCGACCTGGTGATTCCGGCGCAGATGTGTACGCCGCATGCCGTCAACTTCATGGCGACCCACGGGCGCGGGCTGATCTGCCTGGCGCTGCCCGCCACGCGGATCGACGCGCTTGGCCTGCCTTTGATGAGCCCGAAGAACTCGTCCCGCCACGAGACCGCCTTCACCCTGTCGATCGAGGCCCGCGAGGGCGTGACCACCGGGATCAGCGCCGCCGACCGGGCGCGGACGGTCAGCGTGGCCATCGACCCGACCAAGGGCGCGGCCGACATCGCGACGCCGGGCCACATCTTCCCGCTGCGGGCGCGCGACGGCGGCGTGCTGGTGCGCGCCGGCCATACCGAGGCCGCGGTGGACGTCAGCCGGCTGGCCGGCCTGAACCCGTCGGGCGTGATCTGCGAGATCATGAACGACGACGGCACCATGGCCCGCCTGCCCGACCTGATCTCGTTCGCGCAACGGCACGGGCTGAAGATCGGCACCATCAGCGACCTGATCGCCTACCGCCGGCGCCACGACAACCTGATCCACGAAAAGGACGTGCGCCGGGTGACCTCGTCCCATGGCGGCGACTGGCTGATGCGGGTCTACACCGACGAAACCCAGGGCGCCGACCATGTCGTGCTGACCAAGGGCGACCTGACCGGCCCGGCGCCGGTGCTGGTGCGGGTGCATGCGCTGAACCCGCTGGAGGATGTGCTGGGCATCGGCGATTCGGGCACGCTGCCGGCCGCGATGCGGCTGATCGCGGCCGAGGGGCGCGGCGTGGTGGTGCTGCTGCGCGACACCGCGATGAAGATGGTCGAGGCGGGCGAGCATTCGCCGCAGACCCTGCGCCAGTACGGCCTTGGTGCGCAGATCCTGTCGACGCTGGGCCTCTCTGGCATCACGCTGGTCACCAATTCGGCCAAGCCGAAGGTGGTGGGCCTAGAGGCCTATGGCCTGAGCATCGCGGGCACCTGCCCGATTCCGGAGTGACCATGGCTGCCGCCGTTTCCCACCACATCCTGCCGCTGCCCACCTTTGACAAGCCGGTCAGCCTGCTGATCGTCGTCGCACCCTATTACAAGGACATCGCCGACAACCTGGTCGCCGGCGCCCGCGCAACCGCGGCCCGGGCCGGCGCCGAGGTCGACCTGGTCGAAGTGCCCGGCGCGCTGGAGATTCCGACCGCCATCGCCCTTGCCGAACGGATGGCGAAATACGACGGCCACGTTGCCCTGGGCTGCGTCGTGCGCGGCGAGACCACGCATTACGACACCGTCTGCAACGACAGCTCGCGCGCGCTGTCTCTGCTGGGCCTGCAAGGCGCCTGCATCGGCAACGGCATCCTGACGGTGGAAACCATCGCCCAGGCCGAGGTCCGCGCCGATCCGGCCGGGATGGACAAGGGCGGCGGCGCGGCCGCGGCGGCTCTGCACCTGATCGCGCTGGCCCGCAAATGGGGCGCTGCCACCAAGGGCATCGGATTCCGCGCATGACCCCCGCCGAGAAACGCCAGATGAAGTCGGCCGCGCGGCTTTATGCCGTGCAGGCGCTGTTTCAGATGGAAGCCTCGGGCCAGACGGTCCAGGCGATCTGCCGCGAGTTCGAGACGCACCGCTTCGGCGCCACCTATGACGAGGGCGAGTTTGCCGAAGGCAACGTCGACCATTTCCGCGCGCTGGTGGAAAATGCCGTCAACTGGCAGGCGATGATCGACCAGCTGACCGACCGGGCGCTGGTGGCGAAATGGCCGATCGACCGCATCGACCCGGTGCTGCGCGCGCTGTTCCGCGCCGCAGGGGCCGAGATCACGCAGATGGACACGCCGCCCAAGGTGGCAATCACCGAATATGTCGACGTCGCCAAGGCCTTCTTTCCCGAGGGCAAGGAGCCGAAGTTCGTCAACGCCGTGCTGGACCACATGGCGCATGAGGCCAAGCCCGCGGCCTTCTGAGGCGTCCAAACCGGGCACCCCGGCAAAAGGAGACCCCGATGACCCGCCTTGCCCTGATCGCCGCGCCGCTCTTGCTGGCCGCCTGCGTGACGCCTGCCCTGACCGAAGACGCCATCGACCGCGGCGAATGGGCATTGGTCGGCGTTGGCGGGCAAGAGGTGGACTGGGGCGTCACGCTTGCCTTTGCGGGCGACGGGTTCTCGGGCCAGGCGCCCTGCAACCGCTATTTCGGCAAGACCGGCGCCACCCTGCCGGCGCTGGCGATCGACAGCATCGGCGCCACCCGCATGGCCTGCCCTGACCTTGACCGCGAACAGGCCTGGTTCGAGACGCTGAAATCCGTGCAGCGGGCCGAGATGGACCAGGGCCACCTGTTCCTGATCGGGCCCGAGGGGCTGGTGGTGGAGTTCGTCCGCGACCGGGCCAAGGACCCTTGCCTGAGCTGCCTGGCTGCGCAGTAACGCCTAGCCGCGGCTGGCCTGGAACAGGGCGGCGGCGCGGTCGAAGAACCGCGCCCGCGCGGCGGGGCCTTCCATCATGATCTCGTGTTCCAGCCCCGGGTACAGGTCCAGCTGGCCATCCGCCCAGCCGGCCATGCGCAGGTGAACGGGGGCCGGGTCCACCACCTTTTCGGCCGTGCCAAGGGCGCAGATCGCGGGCACCGCGGGCGCCGGTTTCATCGCCAGCGCCGCGCATTCCGTCAGCGCCGCGCGCAGCCAGCCCATCGACGGCCCGCCCAGCGACAGTTCGGGGTGCGCCACGACCTGGGCGCGCATCCAGTCCCACATCGGTTGGTCGGTGGTCAGCACGTTGCCCTGAAACGCGGCCTCGGCGACATAGGTCTTGGCGCCGGTTCCGGGCGCATAGCGATGCGCCTGACCAAGGGGCGTGGCCAGCGCCGACAACACCTGCGCCACCGGCTTCAGCCAGGCCGCCATCAGGATGCCCCACATCGGCGCCGAGAACACCGCGGCGCGGAACCCCAGGTCGCGGTGCAGGGCGCGCAAGCCGATGCAGCCGCCCATCGAATGCGCCATCAGCATCAGCGGCGCGGGCATGCCCTCGGCCCGCACCAGCGCCAGCACGGCATCCAGGTCGCGCTGATACTGGTCGAAATCCTGCACATGGCCGACCATCGGATCGGCCAGCGCGCGGTCGGCCAGGCCCTGGCCGCGCCAGTCCACCGTCACCACCGACCAGCCACGCGCCACCAGATCGCCGGCGGCGCGGGCGTATTTCTCGATGTATTCGGTGCGCCCCGGCATCAGGACCACCGTGCCCCGGTCGCCGCCGCGCCACAGGCCGGCCCGGATGCGCACCTCGTCGCGGGTGCGCAGCCAGACCGCGCGCCCGCCCGCCGGCCCGTCACCGGGGCCGCAATACAGGGGCGCGGGCGTGGGGGCGAAGGGCGCGTTCACGACAGCACGGACCCCAGCTTCATCGCCAGCCCCATGCTGCCGTCGACCGACAGCTTGCCGGTCATGAAGGCCATGGTCGGGTTCATCTCGCCATCGAGGATCGCCTTGAAGACCTCGGCCGATGCCGTCAGCGTCACATCCGCCTCCTCGTCGCCCGCGCGCACGCCTGTGCCATCCAGCATGATCGCGCCCTCTCCCTTGATCACGAACTTCGCGATTCCGTCAAAGCCGCCCGCCAGTTTCGCCGACAGCTGCTGAACAGCCGTATCAATCACCGCGCTCATCCCCAAGTCTCCCTTTCGTGACCTTTCCGCCTCTGGCAATCCACCGCCATTCGGCTAACATTCCAGACATGAACGCCCGGCAGTGGTTACACAATCGTATCGTTGCGGCACTTTTGCCGGTTTTTCTGGCCTGCGCGGTGCTGTCGCCCGCCGGGGCCGAGGACGTGGCCAAGCTGGACGACCTGTTCAGCCGGCTGGCCACGACCGTAGATGCCGCGGAGGCCGGCCGGATCGAGGCCGAGATCTGGCTGGAATGGGCAAAGTCCGGCTCGCCGTCGATGGACCTGCTGTACCGTCGCGGGCAAGAGGCGATGGAGATGGGCAACACCCAGGCCGCGATCGAGCATTTCAGCGCCATCATCGACCACGACCCCGCCTTTACCGAGGCCTGGAACGCCCGCGCCACCGCCTATTACTCCGCCGGCGAGATCGGCCCCTCGGTCGCCGACATCGCCCATGTGCTGCAAGCCAACCCCCGGCATTTCGGCGCTCTTGCGGGGCTGGCGATGATCCTTGAGGAAAGCGACCGGCCGGAAAAGGCGCTTGAGGTCTATCGCGCGGCGGCGGCTATACATCCCTTCATGGCAGGGGTAAACGACGCCATCGAACGGCTGGAAAAGACCCTCGAGGGGCAGGAGCTCTGATCCGATGGACATGCCCCGGCGGGTGACGGCGGTCCTTGGGCCGACGAACACCGGCAAGACTCATCACGCCATCGAGCGGATGCTGACGCACCGGACGGGGGTCATGGGGCTGCCGCTGCGCCTGCTTGCGCGCGAGGTCTATGACCGGATCGTCGCCAGGATCGGCCCGTCGACCGTGGCGCTGGTGACGGGCGAGGAACGCATCATCCCCGACCGCACCCAGTACTGGGTCTGCACCACCGAGGCGATGCCGCTGGAGATCGGTGCCGATTTCGTCTGCGTCGACGAGATCCAGCTTTGCGCCGACCCCGACCGCGGCCACGTCTTCACCCACCGCCTGCTGCATGCCCGCGGCCTGTTGGAAACCCTGTTCCTGGGCGCCGACACCATGCGCGGCGCCATCGCGGGGCTGGTGCAGCAACACACCTACGTCAAGCGCGACCGCTTCTCGACCCTGACCTATGCCGGGTCGAAAAAGATCAGCCGGATGCCGCCCCGGTCGGCCATCGTCGGCTTCAGCGTGGAAAACGTCTATGCCATCGCCGAACTGATCCGGCGGCAAAAGGGCGGCTGCGCGGTGGTGATGGGGGCGCTTTCCCCCCGCACCCGCAACGCGCAGGTGGCGCTCTACCAGAACGGCGAGGTCGATTACCTGGTCGCCACCGACGCCATCGGCATGGGCCTGAACCTGGACATCAAGCATGTGGCCTTTTCGTCGACGTCGAAATTCGACGGCCGCCGGATGCGCCACCTGACGGCGCAGGAAATCGGCCAGATCGCCGGCCGCGCCGGGCGCCACACCGAAGACGGCACCTTCGGCGTGACCGGAGAGGCGCGGCCCTTCGATGAAGACCTGGTCGAGGCGATCGAAAGCCACCGCTTTGCCCCGGTGAAAAAGCTGATGTGGCGCAATGCCGATCTGGATTTCGCCAGCCCCGAACGGCTGATCCGCAGCCTTGAGGCGCCGACCTCGAACGACTGGCTGTCGCGCGCGCGGGATGCCGACGACGTTCTGGCGCTGAAGGCGCTGGTGGCGATGCCCGAGGTGCTGGACCGCGTCACCGACCCCAAGCGCGTGAAACTGCTGTGGGATGTCTGCCGCATCCCCGATTTCCGCAACGGCAGCGAGTCGGACCACGCCGGCCTTCTGGCGCGCATCTTCGAGTTCCTCTGCGGCCGCGGCATCGGCGGCGGGCGCATCCCGTCGGACTGGCTGGCCAAGGCCATCGAACGCATCGACAAGCCCGGCGGCGACATCGAAACCCTGTCGCGCCGGCTGGCCCATATCCGCACCTGGACCTATGTCACCCAACGCAAGAACTGGGTCGATGACGAATCCCATTGGCGCGACGAAACCCGCGCTGTAGAAGACCGCCTGTCGGATGCGCTGCACGCAGCCCTGACCCAACGATTTGTCGACCGGCGCACCAGTGTCCTGTTGCGGCGGTTGAAGCAGAAGGAGGACCTCGTGGCCGAGGTGAACGACACGGGCGACAACCGGGGCGAAGTGACCGTCGAGGGCCAGTTCGTCGGAAAGCTGGAAGGGTTCCGCTTCCAGCAGGATGCCACGGGATCAACGGACGAAGGCCGGACCCTGCGCCAGGCGGCAATGGCCGCGCTGCGCCCGGAATTCCACCTGCGGGCGGACCGTTTCTACAACGCGCCCGACACCGAGATGGACTTTACCGAACAGGGCGGCTTGATGTGGGGCACCTATGCCGTCGGCAAGCTGGTCAAGGGCGCCGACGTGCTGAAACCCTCGGTCGAGCCCTTCGTCGACGAAGAGGCGGGCGAGGATGTCACCGAAAAGGTGCGCCGCCGGCTGCAGCACTTCATCGACCGCAAGGTGGCCGCCCTCTATGAACCCCTGCACGCCATGGCGCGGGACGAGGCGCTGACCGGCCTTGCCCGCGGCTTTGCCTTCCGCCTGACCGAGGCGCTTGGCGTCCAGCCGCGCGACAGCGTCGCGGCCGAGGTCAAGGAACTGGACCAGGATGCCCGCGGCGCGCTGCGCAAGCATGGCGTGCGGTTCGGGCAATACACCGTCTTCCTGCCCGCGCTTTTGAAACCCGCGCCGACCCGGCTGCGGCTGGTGCTGTGGTCGCTTTGGAACGGCCTGTCGGAATTCCCCGAAAGCCCGCCGCCGGGCCTGGTGACCATCCCCAACATCGCCGAAGTGCCGAAGCAGCACTACACGCCGTCGGGCTATCACCCGGCCGGGGTGCGCGCGATCCGCATCGACATGCTGGAACGCCTGGCCGACATCCTGCGGCAAAAGGACAGCCGCGCCGGGTTCGAGGCGACGCCCGACATGCTGTCGATCACCGGCATGACGCTGGACCAGTTCGCCGACCTGATGGGGGGCCTGGGCTACAAGGGCGACAAGGCCGAACGGCCCAAGGTCAAGGCCGCCGAAGCCACGCCCGCCGCCCCCGCGGTGGACGAGATCATCGCCGCCGCTGCCGCCGCCGGCCAGCCGATCCCGGAAGAAGTCTCGCTGCTGGCGCCGGCGCCCGAAGCCCCCCCCGAGGAGGGCGGAGCCGCCGGCGACGCAACCGACGAGGCCACGCCTGCGGTCGAGATGGAATCCTTCTACACCTTCACCTGGGCGCCCAAGCCCCGCTTCCAGCGCCCCGAACGCGGCCCCCGCCCCGAAGGCCAACCCCGCCGCGACCGCCCGCAGGGCGACCGCCGCGACCGGCCCAAGGGCGACCGGCCCCAGGGTGACAAGCCGCAAGGCGACCGTCCCCAGGGTGACCGCCCGCAGGGCGAAGCCGCGGCCGGCGACAAGCCGCGCGGCGACCGGCCCAAGGGCGACAGGCGCCAGGGCAAGGACTTTGGCGGCAAGGGCAAGCGGGACGACCGCAAGGACGGACCGAAACCCGCCAAGTTCGAGGCCCGCCCACCGCGCCACGAAAAGCCGATCGACCCCGACAACCCCTTCGCCGTCCTGATGGCGCTGAAGGGCAAGGTCTGATCCTTGGCCGGTCCGGGCGGCAAACCCGACACGACCCCGCGCCTGCGCATCGACAAATGGCTTTGGCAGGCGCGGTTTTTCCGCTCGCGCAGCCTGGCCGCCGCCGCCGTCGAGGAAGGCCACATCCGCGTCAACGGCCAGCCGATCAGCCGCCCTGGCCGCGAGATCACCCCGGGCGACACCCTGACCCTGCCGCAGGGCGCCCGCATCCGGCTGATCCGCGTCACTGCCTTGGGTCACCGCCGCGGCCCCGCGACCGAGGCGCAGGGCCTCTATCTCGACCTCGACGCCCCGCCCGCGATGCCAAGCCCGCTTGAATGATCCGCGCGCCTGCTCTAGCTAACGGGGAAACGCTGCACTTTGGGGCCCGCCCATGACCTATGTCGTCATCGACAACTGCATCGCCTGCAAATACACAGACTGCGTCGAGGTCTGCCCGGTCGACTGCTTCTACGAGGGCGAGAACATGCTCGTCATCCATCCCGACGAATGCATTGACTGCGGCGTCTGCGAACCCGAATGCCCCGCCGACGCGATCCGCCCCGACACCGAGCCTGACATGGAGGAATGGGTTTCCTTCAACCGGAAATACGCCGCGATGTGGCCCGTCATCACTACCAAG
>JAGPCN010000300.1 GCA_018058035.1 Fuscovulum sp. | reverse complement strand
CGCAGGGCCTGTCGGCCGACCGCGCCTGGTCGCTGCAATTCCGCATCCAGAACGAGGAACTGCTGCTGGTGCGGGCCGAGGAACGGCCCTGGTTCGGCTGGGGCGGCTATGCCCGCAACTTCCTGCACGACCCGATCACCGGAGAGGCGACGACCATCGCCGATGGCGCCTGGATCATCCAGATCGGCACCTTTGGCTGGCTGGGCTATCTGGCCGAGTTCGGGTTGCTGTGCCTGCCCTTGTGGCTTTTGGGGCGCGAGGCGCTGGTGCAGCCTTCGGCGGCCTTTCCGCCGGCGGTCGCCGGGCTGGCGCTGATCTTCGGCTTCAACATGCTGGACCTGTTGCCGAACGGCACGCTGGTGCCGCTGAGCTGGCTGATCGCCGGTTGCCTTCTGGGCCAGGCCGAGGCGCTGCGGGCGGCGCGCAAGGCCGCGGCGCCGCATGGCGCGCCGGTGCGGACGGTGATCTGATGCTGCGGGTGGACCTGGGCGTCTTTGCCCATGACGAGGCCGAAGGCATCGCCGCCATGGTGGCGGGCTTGCGGGCGCAGGCGGTGCCGCAGGGGGTGGACCTGCGCGTGCTGGTGCTGGCCAACGGCTGCCACGACGACACCGCCGCCCGGGCGCGGGCGGCGGGGGCCGAGGTCGCCGACCTGGCCGAGGGCGGCAAGAGCCGCACCTGGAACCGCTTCGTCCACGACCTGTCGCGCCCCGAGGCCGACCTGCTGATCTTTGCCGACGCGGATATCTTTCTGCCCGAACCCGACGCGCTGGCCCGGCTGATCCTGGGCCTGCGCGACCGGCCGGCGCTGTGGGTGCTGAACAGCCAGCCGGTCAAGGACCTGGCCCTGCGCGGCCCGCGGACCCTGGTCGAGCGTCTGGCGCTGAAGGCCGCCGGCGGCCTGGACGACTGGAAGACCGCGATCTGCGGCCAGCTTTACGCCATGCCGGCCGCCCGGGCGCGCGCCTTTCACCTGCCGATCGGCTTGCCGGTCGAGGACGGATTCCTGCGCGCGCTGGTGCTGACCGATGGCCTGTCCGCCCCCGAGGATTTCGGCCGCATCGACGGGCTGGACGGCCTGCGCCACATCTATGCCTCCGAGACCACGCTGGCCGGTTTGCTCCGGCACCAGGAGCGGATCGTGATCGGCAGCGCGATCAACGCCGCGCTCTTTGCCCATTTGCGCGCCCTGCCGTCTGCGGCGCGGCAGGCCGAATTGCGGCGCCTGGCGGCCGATCCTACCGCCCTGGCCGGGGTCTTGCGCGCCAGCCTGCCCCGCGCGCCCTTTGGATTCGTTCCGTTTCATTTCCTTTTCAAACGCTTGGTCCGGGCGCGGATGGCTCGCCTTCCGGTTGCCTTGCTGGGCTTTGGCTTCGATGCGATTGTCTATCTGCGCGCGCAAATCCGCATGGCGCGGGGGGCGGGCGCGGGGTTCTGGTGACTGCGGCCGCCACATTCCCCCCTGAATCCGGGCAGCATTGTGGCATTAACGTGGCATTGTCCCCGGCTGCGACATGATGGGCGCGCAGGGGCGCCGCGGGTATCGCCCGCCCCGGATTTGAGATAAATTCCATAGGCCGGGCGGGGTTTTGCGGCGCGCTGCCGTCGCGTGTCAGGCCCCGGTCGGCCGCAAGGACGGTGCGATGACTGCGAAGGACGACTTCCCCGGCGTGGCCGAGACCGACATCGCCATTGTCGGAATGGCGGCGCATCTGCCCGGCGCACCGGACATCGCCGCCTATTGGCAGAACCTGGCCGCCGGCGTCGAATCCATCCGGGTGCTGTCCGAACCAGAATTGCTGGCCGCGGGCGAAAGCCCGGCCCGGATGCGCCGCCCCAACTATGTTCCCGCCGCCGCCGTGCTGGACGGCTTCAAGGAGTTTGACGCCGACTTCTTCGGGTTCAGCCCGAAAGAGGCGGCGATCCTGGACCCGCAGCACCGCAACTTCCTTGAGGTCGCGTGGGAGGCGCTGGAAAACGCCGGCCACCCGCCCGAAGGCTTCAAGGGCGCCATCGGTGTCTATGCCGGCTGCGGGATGGGGTCGTATTTCTACTTCAACCTCTGCTCGAACCGCGATCTGGTCGACCAGACCGGCATGTTCCTCTTGCGCCATACCGGCAACGACAAGGACTTCCTGTCGACCCGCGTGAGCCACATCTTCGACCTGCGCGGGCCAAGCGTGAATGTGCAGACGGCCTGTTCCACCTCTCTGGTCGCCGTGCATTACGCCGCGCAGGCGCTGCTGGCGGGCGAATGCGACATGGCGCTGGCGGGCGGCGTGACCATCGAACTACCGCACGCCCGCGGCTATCTGTACACCGAGGGCGAGATCCTGTCGCCCGACGGCCATTGCCACGCCTTCGACCACCGCGCGCAAGGGACGGTGTTCGGCAGTGGCGCGGGCTGTGTGGTGCTGCGCCGGGCCAGGGATGCCTTGCGCGACGGCGACCATATCTGGGCGATCCTGAAGGGGTCGGCGATCAACAACGACGGCGCCGACAAGGCAGGCTACCTGGCGCCCTCGGTCGGCGGGCAGGCCGCTTGCGTGGCCGAGGCGCAGATGATCGCCGGGGTCGCCGCCGACAGCGTCACTTATGTCGAATGCCACGGCACCGGCACCTATCTGGGCGACCCGATCGAGGTGGCGGCGCTGACGGCGGCGTTCCGCGAAACCTCGGATACCGTCGGCACCTGCCGCATCGGCAGCGTCAAGACCAACATCGGCCATCTGGATACGGCTGCCGGGGTGGCCAGCCTGATCAAGGTGGCCCTCAGCCTGCACCACCGGCAGTTGCCGCCCAGCCTGGGGTATGAGGCGCCGAACCCCGCCATCGACTTCGACACCAGCCCGTTCCGGGTGAACGACCGGCTGACCGACTGGCAGGCGCCCATCCTGCGCGCGGGGGTGAACAGTTTGGGCGTCGGCGGCACCAACGCGCATGCGGTGCTGGAGGAGGCGCCGCCCCGGGCGGCGTCCGAGGGCAGCGACTGGCCGTTCCAGCCGCTGGTCCTGTCGGCCCGCAGCAAGGCCGCGCTGGACGGGCAGGCGGCGCGGCTGGCGGCGCATCTGCGCGCCCACCCCGAGCAGCCCTTGGCCGACGTGGCCTGGACGCTGAAGGAAGGGCGTCGCGCGTTCGACAAGCGCCGGGTGATCGTGGCCGAAACCCATGAACAGGCCGCTGCCCTGCTGGAAGGCGCCGACCCGCGCCGCGTGTTCAACCATGATCACCTGGGCGAGGCGCCCGAGGTCGTCTTCATGTTCCCCGGTGGCGGCGCGCAATTCGCCGGCATGGCCCGCGACCTGTACGAAACCGAGCCCGTCTTCGCCGACTGGATGGACCGCGGGCTGGCGGTGCTGCAACCGCAGCTGGATTACGACATCCGCGCGCTGTGGCTGCCCGAAAAGGGTGCCGAGGCGGCGGCGGATGAGCGGCTCAAGAAGCCATCCGTGCAACTGCCGCTGATCATGATCACCGAATTCGCCCTGGCGAAGCTGTATGAAAGCTGGGGCGTCACGCCTGCGGCGCTGGTCGGGCACAGCATGGGCGAAAACACCGCCGCCGCGCTGGCCGGGGTGATCGGCTTCGAGGATTGCATCGGGCTGGTCCTGTTGCGCGGGCAGTTGTTCGACACGATCGCCCCCGGCGGCATGCTGTCGGTGCCGATGGACGAGGCCGATCTGCGGCCCAATCTGACCGGCGATCTGGACATGGCCTCGGTCAACGCGCCGGGGCTGTGCGTGGTCTCGGGCCCCGATGCCGCGCTGCAATCGCTTGCGGCGACCCTTGCCGGGCAGGGTATCGAGACGCAGCGCATCGCCATCGACATCGCGGCGCATTCCCGCATGCTTGAGCCGATCCTGGCGCGCTTTGGCGATTATCTGCGCTCCATCCCTCTGCAGGCGCCAAGCATCCCGATCCTGTCCAACCGCAGCGGCCAGCCGCTGACGGCGGCGCAGGCGACCGACCCGGACTATTGGGTGCAGCACCTGCGCAATACGGTGAACTTCCGCGCCTGCATGGAGACGCTGATGGCCACCCCGGGCCGCGTCTTCATGGAGATGGGGCCGGGCCGGGCGCTGTCGTCGCTGGCGCAGGCCAATGGCGTGCCCTCGGGCCAGGTCATTCCGGCGCTGCGCCACCCGGATCAGAAGATGGCCGACGACGCCTGGCATCTGGCCAGCATCGCGCGCCTCTGGGCCTCCGGCGTGGCGGTGGACTGGGCGCCGATCTGGGGGGGCAAGCGCCGCAACCGCGTGCCGTTGCCGACCTATGCCTTCCAGAAGAAGCCCTATTTCATCGAGCCCGCCCAGCCCCAGGCCGCGCCGCAGGATGACCTGCCCGAACGGGTGGCGAACCTGGCCGACTGGGGCTGGAAGCCGCATTGGAAGCCCGCCCCGGCGCAGGCCGAGATCGACGATCTGGCCGCCGTGCCGCCCGCGACCTGGCTGATCCTTGCCGATGACGAAGGCCTGGGCCATGCCACCGCCGACCGCCTGCGCGGCGCCGGGCACCGGGTCGTCA
>JAGPCN010000069.1 GCA_018058035.1 Fuscovulum sp. | reverse complement strand
TCGTCCTTGGCCATCAGTTTGCCCCCCGCATTTCCGCCGCCGCGTCCTGCACGGCCCGGATGATCTTGTCATAGCCCGTGCAGCGGCACAGGTTGCCGGCCAGCCAATAGCGGATCTCGCTTTCGGTCGGGTCGGGGTTTTCCTCCAGCAGCGCCTTGGCCGCGACCAGGATGCCGGGCGTGCAGAAGCCGCATTGCAGCGCGGCATGTTCGATGAACTTGCGCTGCAACGGGTGCAACTCGGCCCCGTTGGCCATGCCCTCGATGGTCTCGATCTTGCGGCCCTCGGCCTCGACCCCCAGCACCAGGCAAGAGCAGACCAGCACCCCGTCCAGCCGGACCGAGCAGGCGCCGCAGTCGCCGGTGCCGCAGCCTTCCTTCGATCCGGTCAGGTCCAGGTGGTCGCGCAGGCAGTCCAGCAGGCTTTCGCGCGGATCGGCCAGGAATTCGACGGGGTCGCCGTTCACCGTGGCGGTTACGTGCATCTTGGTCATTTCGCGGCTCCCTTCGCGCGGTCGCGGGCGATCAGCGCGGCGCGGCGCACCAGCACGCCGACCACGTCCTTGCGGAACTCGGCGGTTCCGCGCTTGTCGGAAATCGGCGTGGCGGCCGCCGTCGCCGCCGCCGCCAGTGCGGCCAGCGCGGCCTCGTCCAGTGTCGTGCCGATGATCGCCGCGGCCGCGGCGGGCACCAGGATCACCTTGGGCGCCACCGCGCCAAGGGACACCCGCGCCTCGGCCACGCGGTCGCCGTCCAGCCGCAGGTTCACCGCCGCGCCGACCACCGCGATATCCATCTCGGTCCGCGGGATGAAGCGCAGGTAGGCGTCGCCCCCGGCCCTGCCCCGCGGCGGCAGGGTGATCGCCGCGATCACCTCGCCGGGCTTCAGCGTCGTGCGGCCCGGGCCGGCGGGGATATCCTCGACCGCCACCTCGCGCCGGCCCGCGGGGCCGACCACCGTCGCCACCGCGCCCGCCGCCACCATGCCGGGCACCGAATCGGCGGCCGGAGAGCCGTTGCACAGGTTGCCCGCCAGCGTCGCCCGGCCCTGCACCTGGGTCGAGCCGACCAGGCACATCCCCTCGACCACCCCCGGCCAGTCGGCGCGCAGGCCCGCATGGCGGCCCATCTCGCCGCCCGAGACCGCGGCGCCGATCCGCCAGCCGCCATCCGCGGTGCGGGCGATGTCCTTCACGCCGGGGATCAGCTTCAGGTCGATCACGTCATCGGGCATCGTCATGCCGGCGCGCATCTGCACCAGGACATCGGTGCCCCCGGCCAGGAACCGGGTCGCGCCGCTGGCCCCGGCCGCTATCGCCGCGGCCTCCTCGAAACTTGCCGGCCTGTGGTATCGCATCCCGTCCCTCCCGAAATCCTGCGGTCGCCGGGCGTGCCCCCAGGGGCGCCACGGCCAGCGCACAGTATGTTGGAACGGGCGGCAAGGGCAACGGGCTGCGTCGATCTTCGCCGCTCAGCCGCCGCCCAGGCGCAGGGTGTCGCTGGGGCTTAGCCCGTAGCGGTCGCGGTACTGTTCGGCAAAGCGGCCAAAGTGCGAAAATCCCCACCGCAGCGCCACCTCCGTCACCCGCGTGCCGGAGGGTGCCGCCATCAGGTCGGCATGCGCGCGGGCCAGCCGCGCCTGGCGCCAGAACGCCAGCGGAGTCGTCCCACGCCAGTCGCGGAATGCCATCTGCAACCCGCGCGGAGAGATGCCGGCCGCCGCCGCCACCTCTTCCAGCGTGATCGGCTGGTCCAGATGCGCCTCGATGAAGCCCTCGGCCAGCCGCAGGTGGCGCGGGCGCGGCGCGGCGCGGGCGCGGCCCAGCTGCGCGCCGTGGTCATGCGGCGCCTCCAGAAGGCCCGACAGAACCGAGCCCTCGATCTGCCGCGCCATCAGCCCCGGCCCGATCGGCGGGCTGCCGGCGTCGGCCTCGGCCACCAGCCACATCACCAGCCGACGCAGCGCCGCCCCCGGCCCCTGCGTCAGGTCCAGCGGCCCGGCAAATGTCAGCGGCCGGTCCGACGGCCCGCCGATCTGGGCGGCCAGGTGATCCTGCATCGCCTGCCGCGACACCTGCACCAGAACCTGGCGGGTGCCTTCCTCCCACACCATCCGGGTCGGCAGGTGCGGGTTCAGGATCGCCGCGCGATCCGGGGTCGACAGATAGGTGTCGCGGCCATTGGTGATCTCGGCCCCACCATCCAGCGGGATCTGCAACAGGTAGAACCCGCCCAGTTCCCCCGGAGCGATCAGCGTGCGCGCGCCATAGGCGATGTAGTTCAGTGACAGCCGCTGCCCGGCCAGGTGGTGGTGGCAGGCATCGAACAGCCGCCTTGCGCCCAGCGTCTCAAGCCGGTGGGGGCAGAACACGGCGGCAACCCTCTCGCGCGCCTCGTCCAGATCGCGCGAGCGGAACAGCGTGTGATCCTTCAGCAGCGCCTGCGCCATGCCGAGCCCTCTCCCCTGCGCGCAGCCTAGCACGGCGCGGGGAAATCCGATCTGCCGGAGTCACGTTTTTTTCGTTTTCCGGATAGGCGCCGCGCCCCGCGGATAGCGCCGCCTGCCGCTGCGGTCAGACTTCGGCGCAGCTGAGAGGGAGGCAAGCGAATGCGCGGATTGACCGGAAAGGTGGCCATCGTGCCCGGCGGGGCGACCAAGATCGGGCGGGCGGTGGTCGATGCCTTCGTGGCCGCCGGCACAAGGGTGATGGTGGCCGACATCGTGGAACCCGAGGGATTGCCCGAAGGTGCGGCCTTTGCCGCTTGCGACCTGCGCGACGATGCCCAGATCGCGGCACTGGTGGCGGCCACCAGGGCGCGCTTTGGCCGGATCGACTTTCTGGTCAACGTCGCCTGTTCCTACCTGGACAACGGCGCCGCCTCGACCCGGGCCGAGTGGCTGGACAGCCTGAACGTCAACATCGTCGGCTCGGTCATGCTGATGCAGGCGGCCGAAGAGGATCTGGCGCGGAACCGTGGCGCCATCGTCAACTTCGGCTCGATCTCGTCGCGGGTGGCGCAGACGGGGCGCTGGCTCTACCCCGTCAGCAAGGCCGCGATCCTGCAACTGACGCGCAACCAGGCGATGGACCTGGCGCCCAAGGGCATCCGGGTGAACGCCGTCAGCCCGGGCTGGACCTGGTCGAACATCATGGACCAGCTGACCGGCGGCAACCGCGCCAAGACTGACAGCGTGGCGGCCCCCTTCCACCTGCTGCGCCGCGTGGCCAACCCCGACGAGGTCGCCAGCGCCGTGCTGTTCCTCTGTTCCGACGAGGCCAGCTTCATCACCGGCACCGATATCCGCGTGGATGGCGGCTATACCGCGATGGGGCCGGAACGGGCCGATGCGGCCATCCCCCTTCTGATGTCCTGATCCGACCGGCGAGGGGTCGCGAAACAAGGCCCCCGCCCCCAACCCACAGGGAAGACCATGAAGATCGCCATCATCGGGGCCGGTTTCGCCGGCCTGACCTCTGCCCGCCACCTGCGCGATTTCGGCCATGACGTGACCGTGTTCGAAAAGGTCCCCGACGTCGGCGGGGTCTGGAGTGCTTCGCGCCTTTACCCCGGCATCAGCACCCAGAACGGCAAGGACACCTACTGCCTGGCCGATTTCCCGATGCCGAAGGACTATCCCGAATGGCCCTCGGGGCAACAGGTGCAGGCCTATCTTGAGGCCTATGCCGACCGCAACGGGCTGCGGCCGCTGATCCGGCTTTCCACCCCCGTCACCCGCGCCGACCAGGGCGCGGACGGGCGCTGGACCGTCACCTTCCGCCCTGACGGCGGGCCGGAGCAAAGCGAGACCTTCGACTTCCTGACCATCTGCAACGGCATCTTCTCGGCCCCCGCCGTGCCCGATTTCCCCGGCGCCGAGGCATTCCGCGCCGCCGGCGGCACGATCTGCCATTCCTCCGAATTCCTGAACCTGGACGACGCGCGCGGCAAGCATGTGGTGGTGATCGGCTACGGCAAATCCTCGTGCGATGTGGCGGTGGGGCTGGCCGACGTGACCGCCTCGCTGACCGTGGTCGCGCGCGAACTGATCTGGAAGATGCCACGGAAACTGGCCGGGGTGCTGAACTACAAATACCTGTTCCTGACCCGGATGGGCGAAGGGCTGTTTCCCTATATCCGCTTGCAGGGGTTCGAGAAATTCCTGCACGGGGCGGGCCGCCCGGTGCGCAACTCGATGTTGGGATCGGTGCAGGCGGTGATCACCCGGCAACTGAAGCTGAAGCAGCGCGGCGCTCTGCCGCGCGGGTCGTTCGAGCGCATCGCCCGGTCGACCGTCAGCCTGGTGACCGAGGGGTTCTTCGAACGCCTCGCCTCGGGCCGCATCGCGCTGAAGCGCGACACCGCCATCACGCAGTTGATCGTCGAGGGCGGCCGCCGCTTTGCCCTGCTGAAAACCGGCGAGAAGGTCCCGGCCGACATCGTGATCTGCGGCACCGGCTGGCGGCAAGAGGTGCCGTTCCTGGACCCCGCGCTGCAGGCCCGCATCCAGGACGACCGCGGCAACTTCCGGCTTTACCGCTGCATCCTGCCGACCGGCGTACGGAACCTGGCGTTCAACGGCTACAACTCGTCCTTCTTCTCGCCCCTTTCGGCCGAGATGGGCGCGCTGTGGATCGCGGCGCATCTGGCCGGCGCGCTGGACCTGCCGCCCGAGGCCGAGCAACTGGCCGCCACCGACCGCCGCCTGCGCTGGATGGAACAGCGCACCGAGGGCAAGCACGCGCGGGGGACTAACATCATCCCGTTCTCGATGCACCAGATCGACGAGCTGTTGTCCGACATGGGGCTGTCGATCGGCGGGATGCAGCGGTTCATGGAATGGCAGATGCCGGTCAAGCCGGGGAATTATGCCCGCGTCGCGCGCGACCTGCACGCGCGGCTGGACAGCGCCCCGGGGCATCCCGCGCTGGCCTGACGCCGGCCGGCGCGTCGCCCGTCAGGGCCATTGCACGCCGCGCCGGTTCAGCACGATCGAATACAGGCTGGTCGTCGCGGTGATGAACAGCCGGTGCCTGGCATGACCGCCGAAGCACAGGTTCGACACCCCCTCGGGCACCAGGATCTTGCCCAAGAGCCGGCCATCCGGGGCGATGCAATGCACCCCGTCCCCGGCCGAGGACCACAGGTTGCCGTCGGCATCCACCCGGAGGCCATCGGCGCAGCCCGGCGCGACGGTGTGGAACACCCGCCCGTTCACCGGCCGCCCGCCCTGCATGTCATAGACCCGGATGTGCTGCGGGTCGGCCTGGAACATCCGGCCCGTGTCGGCGACATAGAGCCGGCTTTCATCGGGGCTGAAGGCCAGGCCGTTCGGGCAGGCCATGTCGGACAGCATCGCCTCGATCCGGCCGGAAGGGTCGATGCGATAGACCTGGCAGGGCAATTCCTGTGCCGCGCGATGGCCTTCGTAATCGGTCATGATGCCGTAATGCGGATCGGTGAACCACACCGCCCCGTCCTGCGCCACGATCACGTCGTTGGGGCTGTTCAGCTTCTTGCCCTGCCAGCCCTCGGCCAGCACGGTGATCGCGCCATCCCATTCCGTCCGCGTCACCCGCCGGGTGCCGTGTTCGCAACTGACCAGCCGGCCCTGCCGGTCGCGGGTATGGCCATTGGCGTGGTTGGCGGGCGCGCGAAAGGTGGTCAGCCCCTCTTCGCTCCAGCGCAGGATGCGGTTCGAGGGGATGTCGGAAAACAGCAGGCAGCCGTGGTCGCCGAACCAGACCGGCCCCTCGGCCCAGTCGAACCCGGTTGCCAGCCGCTTCAGCGGCGCGTTGCCGATCACATAGGGCGCAAAGGCCGGGTCGTGAACCTCGAAATACGCCATCGACCTCTCCGTCTGGCGGTTACCCTGGCCCCTGGGGCAGCACCGGGGTCGGCAGTGGGCGGCCCGCGAAATGCGCCGCCAGGTTGTCGCGCAGCAGTTGCCCCATCGCCCGGCGCGTCTCGATGGTGCCCGAGCCGTGGTGCGGCTGCAACAGTAGGTTCGGCGCCGTCAGGAACCCCGGGTCCAGCTGCGGCTCGCCCTCGAAGACGTCCAGCGCCGCGCCGGCGATGCCGCCCTGCCGCAGCGCCTGCAGCAAGGCCGCCTCGTCGACATTGGCGGCGCGGCTGACGTTGACCAGCGTGCCCTCGGGCCCCAGGGCGCGCAGCACGCGGGCATCCACGATGCGCCGCGTCTGCGGCGTTGCGGCCAGCGTCACCACCAGATGGTCGGACCGCTCGGCCAACGCCACCGGATCGGGCACGAAGGCCCAAGGCCCGGCCTCGGGCTTGGCCGTCCGCGCGCCGTAGGCGATGTCGCAACCGAACCCCTGCAACCGTCGCGCCACGGCCATCCCGATCCGTCCCAGGCCCAGAATGCCGACGCGGCTGCCCGCAACCCGGCGCGTCAGCGGAAACATCCCCCGCGCCGCCCAGTCGCCCGAGCGCACCCAGGCCTCGGCCGGGCCAAGCCGCCGCACCAGCGCCAACAGCATCGCCACCGCCAGATCGGCGACATCCTCGGTCAGCACACCGGGCGTGTTGCTGACCCGGATGCCGCGCGCCCGGCAATTGTCCAGGTCCACCGCGTCATAACCGACGCCATAGACGCCGATCATCTCAAGCCGCGGGCAGGCCGCGATCATCGCGGCATCGGCGCCCAGGTCGCCCCGCGTGACGATGGCGCGCACCTGCGGTCCCACCCGGGCCAGAAAGGCCGCCCGGTCGGGCGCCTCCCACCCGCGGTGCAGGGTGAAGGCCGCCTCCAGCGGCGCCTGGTCCCAGTCGGGCAACGGGCCGACCTGCAGGATATCGGGCTTTGTCATCGTCGCTCCGCTCCCGGCTTGACAGGGGTTGGCCGCGCCCACACAACCAGCGCAGGCACCACTTGTCGAGAGCGGTTGCGGGGGGAGAGGCACGGCATGGGGCATCGGCTGTTCGACCTGACGGGGCGGCGGGCGCTGGTCACCGGATCGTCGCAAGGCATCGGACTGGCACTGGCGCAGGGGCTGGCCGAGGCCGGAGCGCAGGTGGTGCTGAACGGGCGCGACGGCGACCGGCTGGCCGCCGCCGCCGCCACCATCCCGGGCGCGCAAGGCCTGGCCTTCGACGTGACCGACCATGACGGCGTGCGCGCCGCCATCGACGCCTTCGAGGCCGCGGGCCAGCCCATCGACATCCTGGTCAACAACGCCGGCGTCCAGCACCGCGCCCCGCTTGAGGATTTCCCGGCCGAGGCCTTCGAGCGACTGCTGCAGACCAACATCGCCAGCGTCTTCCACGTCGGCCAGGCCGTCGCCCGCCACATGATCGCCCGCCGCCGCGGCCGGATCATCAACATCGCCAGCGTGCAGACCGCGCTGGCCCGCGCCTCGATCGCACCCTACACCGCCACCAAGGGCGCGGTCGGCAACCTGACCAAGGGCATGGCGGCCGACTGGGCGCGCTACGGGCTGCAATGCAACGCCATCGCGCCCGGCTATTTCGAAACGCCGCTGAATGCCGCCCTGGTGGCCGACCCGGAATTCACCCAGTGGCTGGAACGGCGCACCCCCGCGGGCCGCTGGGGCAAGGTGGGCGAATTGCAGGGCGCCTGCATCTTCCTGGCCTCCGACGCGGCCAGCTTCGTCAACGGCCATATCCTTTATGTCGACGGCGGCCTGACGGCGACGCTGTGAGGCGGCGGATCGTGGTCATGGGGGTCTCGGGCTGCGGCAAGTCCTCGGTCGGCGCGGGCCTGGCACAGCGGCTGGGCATCGCCTTTCGCGACGGCGACGACCTGCACCCGGCCGGGAATGTGGAGAAGATGCGCGCCGGGATCGCGCTGACGGACGCCGACCGCTGGCCCTGGCTGGACCGAGTCGCGGCGACGCTGCGCGAGACGGCGCCGGTGGTCGTTGCCTGCTCGGCCCTGCGCCGGGCCTACCGCGACCGGATCCGCACCGGGGCGGGCGGGCCGGTCCGGTTCATCTACCTGACGGGCAGCCGCGCCCTGATCGCGGCCCGGATGGCCACCCGCAGCGGGCATTTCATGCCGCCCGCACTGCTCGACAGCCAGTTCGCCGTTCTGGAACCGCCCGACCCCGACGAGGCCCTGACGCTTGACATTGACCAGCCGCTGGACGCCCTCATCCGCGCCGCCACCGCTGCCGTGGAAGACGGTCGGAGCCCTTCGCGGCGGTGAAGCAATTGCGCGGCTGCCGCCGCAAGCCTTTTTTGTGGGGGCTGACGCTGCACCAGGGGGCCGCTGTCGCCTGACGAGGGGCGCTGCCCCTCGAGCTCCCCGGGGTATTTTCACCGGAATGAAGTCTATTTCCCTTCAGTCCGGTGCAAGTACCCCGGGGGGTTTGGGGGGCTGGCCCCCCATCAGCCGAGGAGGAGGCGGATGCCGACGCCGAGAGGAAAGACTTCGCCGCAAGGCGGCAATTGCTTTACCGCCCCTTCCCCCCGCGGCAGGCATCCGCTAAAGGGTTCGCGCAATTCCGGACCGAAGGAAGGACCCCAGCATGGCCAACGTGGTTGTCGTGGGCGCCCAGTGGGGCGACGAGGGCAAGGGCAAGATCGTCGATTGGCTGAGCGAGCGGGCCGACATCGTCGCGCGCTTTCAGGGGGGCCACAATGCCGGGCATACCCTGGTCATCGACGGCAAGGTCTACAAGCTTTCCCTTTTGCCCTCGGGTATCGTGCGCGGCGGCAAGCTTTCGGTGATCGGCAATGGCGTCGTCGTCGATCCCTGGCACCTGGTGACCGAGATCGACAAGCTGCGCGCGCAAGGCGTGGAAATCACGCCCGACAACCTGATCCTGGCCGAGAACGCCACCCTGATCCTGCCGATCCATGGCGAACTGGACCGGGGCCGCGAGGCGCAGACCGGCGTTGCCAGGATCGGCACCACCGGTCGCGGCATCGGCCCGGCCTACGAGGACAAGGTCGGCCGCCGCGCCATCCGCGTGGCCGACATCTTCGACGAGGCCACCCTCGACACCCGCATCGGCCGCCTGCTGACGCATCACAATGCGCTCCGCGCCGGGCTGGGCCTCGATCCGGTCGATCCCGCCGCGCTCAAGGCGCAGATCCTGGAGATCGCGCCGAAGATCAGGCCCTATGCCGGCCCGGTCTGGAAGGTGCTGACCGAGGCCCGCCGCGCCGGCCGCCGCATCCTCTTCGAAGGCGCGCAGGGCAGCCTGCTGGACATCGACTTCGGCACCTATCCCTTCGTCACCTCGTCGAACGTGATCGCCGGCCAGGCCGCCACCGGCACCGGCCTTGGGCCCACCGCCATCGACTTCGTGCTGGGCATCGTCAAGGCCTATACCACCCGGGTCGGCGAAGGCCCCTTCCCGGCCGAACTGCACGATGCCGATGGCGAACGCCTGGGCGAGCGTGGGCATGAATTCGGCACCGTGACGGGCCGCAAGCGCCGCTGCGGCTGGTTCGATGCGGTGCTGGTGCGGCAGACCTGTGCCACCTCGGGCGTGTCGGGGATCGCGCTGACCAAGCTGGACGTGCTGGACGGGTTCAAGACGCTGAAGATTTGCGTCGGCTACGATCTGGACGGCAAGCGCATGGACTACCTGCCCACCGCCGCCGACGAACAGGCCCGCTGCACCCCCATCTACGAAGAGATGGAGGGCTGGTCCGAGACCACCGCCGGGGCGCGCAGCTGGGCCGACCTGCCGGGCGCGGCGATCAAGTATGTGCGGCGCATCGAAGAGCTGATCCAGTGCCCGGTCGCGCTGCTGTCCACCAGCCCCGAGCGCGACGATACCATCCTTGTCACCGACCCTTTCGCCGACTGACGGGGCCCGTCCGATGACCGCCAGCTACAAGACCCGCAAGCGCCTGGCCCTGCTGATCCTGCTGGTCGGCCTGCCGCTTTATCTGGTGGTGGCGGTCACGCTGGTGAACTGGGCCGATGCCCGCTGGGGCCGGCTGCCGATCTGGGCCGAGGTCGCGGTCTACCTGATCCTGGGGTTCCTCTGGGCCCTGCCCTTCCGCGGCGTGTTCCGCGGCATCGGCCAGCCCGACCCGGATGCGGAACGGGCGGACCCGAAGGATCCGCCCGTCTGATTTTCCCGGCGCCCAGGGGCGCGGATGAGGGGACCTAGCGCGCCAGCTTGCGCGCCTCGGCCAGCACGTTCGACTTGTCCGACAGCGCGTAGTGGCCGCGGCGGACCTTCTCGATCCGGCCCTCGCGCAGAAGGGTGCCAAAGCTGCGCAGACCTTCCTCGCGGCTGATCGTCTCGCCGGTGCTGCCCGCCTCAAGGCGGCGCATCAGCAGCGGGCGGGTGAAATGCTCGCGGTTCTCGACGCAGATCGCATAGGCCGCCGCCGCTTCCAGCAGGTCGGGCAGCGCGGTGGCGCCCAGGCGTTCGGCGAATTCGGCAAAGCCGCGGCTGTCGGCAAAGATGTTGGCGGCAGCGTCGCGGTCTTCGGCCGCGTCCTCGTCGCGGTCGTCGTCGTCTGCGCCAGCGGCCCCGCCGAGTCCGGCGGCGATTCCGGCGGCAAGTTCCGCCTCGAAGGCGGCATCTTCGGCCAGCGTTTCCTCGGCCAGCGCATCCTCGGCTTCGGCCGCGGTCAGGGCGCGGTGCTCGTCCTCGGGCAGCGGGGCGTCGCCGTGCAGGGCAGCGGCCAGTTCGGCCTCAAGCTCGGGGTCGGCATAGTCCTTCAGGATGTCGCTGGCGAAGGCGGTCGCGGCCCCGCCCCCCAGGCGGCGCGGACGGACCGGAGAAACGCGGGCCGGCGCCGGACGGTCGATGCGCTGAGCCGACACCAGCACCAGCGGCGCCGGGCGGTCGCCCGAGGCCACGGGCGCCTGCGGCGGCACCGGCGCGTCGGCCGGGCGGGACGCAACCGCGGCGGGGCGCAGGATGCTGCGGCCGCCTTCGGCCGGACGCGGGCGCACCGGGCGCACCGCGCGGGCCAGATCCTCGCGGTAGGGGTCGGCGCGGTCGTCGTCGCTGGGCTCGCGGACCCCGGCGCGGCGCTCGGCCACGGTGGCGGCGACGGCGGCCTTGAGGTGCTGGATCGCCGACAGGCGGCGGCGGTTCTCGGGTTCCGACATCTCGTCGTCGGCCTGGCGCAAGAGCCGCGCCACATCGTCGTCACGGGCCGTTTCGGGCGCCGGTTCCGCCGCTTCGGCGGCGCTGGCGTCAGCCTGCGGCGCAAGCTGTTCGGGCTGGGGCTCGGCGTCCCAGCCGGTTTCGGGGGCTGCGGGCGCCTCGGTCGGCGGGGCGATGGCGCGGCGGATCTTGATCACCCGGGCGCGGGCGCGCTGCAACTTGTCGGCCACCGCTTCGGCGGCCTCGGGCAGGGCTGCGGCCGGTTCGGCGGCCAGGGTGTCATCCGCGGCGGCGGTGGCTTCGGCTTCGGCTTCGAGTTCGTGCCCGGCCAGTGTCGGGGCTTCGCCGGCTTCCGCCGCGGCCTCGGCCTCGGCCGCCGCAGCAGCCGCGGCAGTCGCCGCCGCCTCGACATCAGCCGTCAGCGCCAAGTCGTCGAGAGCCTCGTCGGCCAGATAATCTTCGCCCAGATCATCTTCGACCAGGTCGTCCTCGTCGAGGTCGGCGACGGCCTCGGGCAGCGCTTCGACCGGCAGGGGCGACAGCGCCTCCTCGGGGTCGGCCATTTCGGCCGATTCCTCGTCGTCAAGGTCGGCCATCAGCTCTTCGGGCAGGTCGTCGTTGAGGTCGCCCAGGATCTCGGGCAGGTCGACCGGCGCGGGTTCGGCGGCCAGGTCATAGCTTGCGTCGTCCTCGACCATTTCCAGATCGGCAAAGGCATCCGACGGCGCGGCGGCGACCGGCGCGGCATCCTCGACGCCGCCCGCCAGTGTCGCAATCAGGCCCGACAGGTCGTCGGCGACCTCGGCAACGGGTTCGGCCACGGCATCGACTTGCACCGGCCCGGCCTCGTCCTCATCGGCCTGCGGCTCGATCTCGTCGTCGTCGACCAGAAGGCCGCCCAGACGCTCCAGCATCCCGGCATCGTCCTGCGGCGCCTCGGCTGCGGTCGTGACCGCGGGCACCGCCGAAGCCTCGGCGTGTTCGTCTTCGAAATGCGCGTCGTCCGGCTCGGGGGAGCCGGCCAGACCCAGGGTCAGCACGGTGGAGGCGACGGCGGTCTCGGCGACCACGCCCTGCCCGACGACCGATTGGCGCAGCCGGGCCAGCTTGGCTGCAACGCCTTCGGGCATCACGGCGGCCAGCGCGGGCCGCTCGGGTTCGTCCTCGGGGGCGGGCAGCCCCTGCGAGGCCTCGGCAAAGAACGCGGCATCGCCGACCGGGGATTCCTCGGCGGCTTCCTCGGCGGCAGGGATTTCCTCGGCGGCGGCTTCCTCAGCGGCAGCGATTTCTTCGGCGACAGAGAGGTCTTCTTCGGCGGCCGTTTCGGCAACACCCTCTTCCGCTTCTGCGGGTTCCTCCGCCGGAAGTTCCTCTTCGACGACCGCAACGGCCTCAGCCTCGGCCTCGGGTTCGACGGCGGGGGCCGGCGCGACCGCGACTTCGGCCACGGCAGGGGCAACCACCGCAGGCACAGCCACGGCGGGGGCAGCGACGGCGGGCGGCTCGGCCGGGGCAGCCTCGGCGGCGCGCAGGATCACTCCGTTGTCCTGCACCCGCGCCTCGACCCGGCGCTGCACCTCGCGCTCGGCGATCCGGTGCAGCATGGCGGCATCCGGCGTCGGCGGCTCGGCGCCAAAGTAGCGATCCTCGGCCGCCAGGTCGCGGAAGTACTCGGCGATCGCCTTCATCGTGTTGAAGGGATCGTCGAAGCCTTCCAGCGTACAGCTGAAGGTGCCATAGGAGACGGTCAGGATCTTGCTTGCACCAGTCATTGGATGCTTGCCTCTCGCACTACTCGTTCATGCCACCATAAACGGTGCCTGTTCGAATCCATGGACAGACCGGGGTAATTTGAAGGATTGATTGTGTCCCGGGACCAGCGCTATTGCCATAATTCAAACAGTATCCGCATGAAATCGCCGATTGTCCAATCAACCGTGGGGGTCACCCTGGTCGGAGGCGCCCCGGTGCCGGCCCGCGACCTGAAGATCGCGCTGGCGCGCGCGCCGCATGCGGTGGCTGCCGACAGCGGCGCCGACCGGCTGCTGGCCGCCGGCCACCGGCCCGAGGCGGTGATCGGCGACTTCGATTCGATCTCGGCTGCGGCGCGAACCGCCCTGCCGCCCGACCGGCTGCACCCAAGCGCCGACCAGGACACCACCGACTTCGACAAGGCGCTCTGCGCCATCGCGGCGCCCTTCATCCTGGCCGTGGGCTTCACCGGCGCAAGGCTGGACCACGGGCTTGCGGTGATGAACGCGCTGGTGCGCCACCCCGATCAACGCTGCATCGTGCTGGGCCCGCGCGACCTGGCTTTTGCGGCGCCCCGGCGGCTGAGCCTGCGGATGCGCCCGGGCGATCCGCTGTCGCTGTTCCCGCTGGCCCCGGTAACGGGCGACAGCGAGGGGCTGGAATGGCCGCTGGCCGGGCTGGCCTTCGCGCCCTGGGGGATGATCGGCACCTCGAACCGGGTGGTGGCGCCCCGGGTGCGGCTGGCCTTCGACGGGCCGGGCATGGTGGCGATCCTGCCGCGGGCGCGGCTGGACGTGGCGATCACAGCGCTTCTGGCGGCGGAGTCGTGATCCGCGCGCGATGCGCAAGACGCTCGCGGTGAACCATGTAAAGCCCCGAGGCGACGATGATGACGATGCCGGCCAGCGTCATCCGGTTCGGCAGATCGTCGAAGAACAGATAGCCGAAGACCACGGCCACCACGATCTCGAAGTAATGCAGCGGCGCCAGCGTGGCGGCGGGCGCCCAGGCCAGCGCCTGGGTCATGCACATGTGGCTGACCGCCGCCCAGAAGCCGACGCCGAAGAGCCAGAGCCACTGCCAGCCGACCGGCATCACGCTGTCGAGGTCGGGCACCGGGCCATCGTTCATCAAAAGGACGATCGGCAGGCAGAGGGCCAGGCCGATCCAGCTGGTATGGGCCTGCATCGCCACCGGATGCATCATGGCCGAAACCTGCCGCGTCACCAGCATGTAGAAGGAAAAGGCAAAGGCCGTGCCCAGGGGCCACAGCGCCACCAGGCCGAAGGTACTGAGCGAGGGCTGGATGACCAAGAGCGCCCCGACAAAGCCGACGATGCAGGCAGCGATCCGGCGCGGGCCAACCTGGTCTCCGAACAGGATGCGACCCAGGATCAGCAGGATGAACGGCTCGACGAAGACGATGGCCAAAGCATCGGCCAGCGGCATCACTTTGATGCCGGAGACGAAGGCGAAGGTGGAGAACACCAAGAGCGCCGCACGCAGGGCGACCAGCCCCAGCGCCTTGCCGGTCAGCCGCAGCGAAAGGCCCATCGCCAGCGTGATCGGCAGCATCAGCACGCATTGCACGGCAAAGCGGGCGGTGGTGACCTGACCCACCGGGATGCCGCCCTCGGCCGCCAGCTTGGCGCAGACGTCCAGCAAGGGGGCGAGAAGGCAGAAGGCCAGCATCAGGACGATGCCGGGCAGGATGCGGTCGGTCTGGGCACGAGTCATGGCCCCTTGGCTACCCGGCCGCGGGCGCGCGTGCCATCCCGAATGCGACATCGCGGCGGGATCGGCGGTGAAGCAGTTGCGCGGCTGCCGCCGCAAGCCTCTTTCGTGGGGGCTGGCGTCGGTTCCGGTGGCCGATGTCGCCTGACCAGGGGCGCCGCCCCTCGAGCTCCCCGGGGTATTTGCGCCGGACTGAAGACAGGGGTGGTTTCGATCCGGCTTGCTCTTTCCGAAATACTCCCGCCGGAGGCCCTTCGACGCCTCAACCACGAACCGGCGCCGATCCTGCGGTCCGTGGCAACGCCGCCGAGCGGGGGCTCGATGCCCCCCGAGGCGGCTCCCGCTTGCCCCGTTCCGTCTTGCGTCCGCCCCCGCTTGCGCCTAAGTAGCGCCGGCAATCCCCGCAGGAACCGCGCGCCCATGGAAACCGTCGTCCTTACCGTCCACCTGATCCTGGCCCTGCTGCTGATCGGCGTGGTTCTCCTGCAGCGCAACGAAGGCGGCGCGTTGCTGTCGGGGGGCGGCAACATGCAGGCCCGCGGGCAGGCGACCGGCCTGACCAAGCTGACCTGGATCTTTGCAGTGGCCTTCATCTGCACCTCGATCACGCTGGCGGTGATGTCCGCGCGCGATGCCGGCGGCGGCTCGGTCGTCGACACCGGTACCCCGGCCGAGGCACCGGCGGAGGCGCCCGCCGAAGGCGCGGCGCCGGCCGGAAGCGACCTGCTGCCCCCGGCGGCCGATGATGCCGGCCTGACCCCGCCGCCCGCCGATGCCCCGGCCGCTGCGCCCGCCGATGGCGCGGCCCCCGCAGAAAACTGATCCACAATCCTTTGACGCCATCCTCCGGCCGCAAACAGCATCTTGCGGCCAGCGGTTGCACATCACGCGACAAGGGGGTAAGCGTCCACTCCCGTGGTGCCGCGATTCCACCTGCCCGAATCGCGATAGAAAACACGGGGAGCCGCACTTGGCGCGTTACATCTTCATTACCGGCGGCGTGGTTTCCTCCCTCGGCAAGGGCCTGGCCTCGGCCGCCCTCGGCGCCCTCCTCCAGGCCCGCGGCTATACCGTGCGGCTGCGCAAGCTGGACCCCTACCTGAACGTCGACCCCGGCACGATGTCGCCCTTTGAACATGGCGAGGTCTTCGTCACCGACGACGGCGCCGAGACCGACCTGGACCTGGGCCATTACGAGCGCTTCACCGGCGTCTCGGCGCGGATGACCGACTCGATCTCGTCCGGCCGGATCTATTCCAACGTGCTGGAAAAGGAACGCCGCGGTGACTATCTGGG
>JAGPCN010000068.1 GCA_018058035.1 Fuscovulum sp. | reverse complement strand
CTTACCCCGGCGGCACCACCTTGCCGGGGTTCATCCGCCCCTGCGGATCCAGCGCGCACTTCAGCGCGCCCATGACCGCCCAGGCCGGGCCATGCTCGGCCGCCATCAGCGGCAGCTTGCCAAAGCCCACGCCATGTTCGCCGGTGATGGTGCCCCCCAGCCGCAGCGCACGTTCCGCCATCCGCGTGGCCAGCGCCTTGGCCACCGCCGCCTCGGTCGGGTCGCCGTCGCGGATCAACAGGATCGCATGGAAATTGCCGTCGCCGACATGGCCCAGGATCGGCCCCGGTACCGGGGTGGCGGCAATGTCGGCGCGGGTCTCCTCGACCGCCTCGGCCAGGGCGGAAATCGGCACGCAGACATCGGTGACGATCGCCTTGCAGCCCGGCCGGCTGGCCAGGATCGCGCGATAGGCGTCGTGGCGCATCTTCCACAGCCGGCTGCGGTCTTCGGTCGCCCGCGCCCACTGGAAGGCGTCAGAGCCGAAGCCCGCCGCGATGTCTCCGAAACGTTCGGCCTGTTCGGCCACCCCGGCGGGCGAGCCGTGGAATTCCACCAGCAACTGCGGCCGCAAGGGCAGGTCGGTGCCGGAAAAGGCGTTGCAGGCGGCCACCGTCGCCTCATCCAGGAACTCGATCCGGGCCATCGGGATGCCGGTCTGGATGGTGGCGATCACGCACTCCACCGCCTCGGCCATGCCGGGGAAGGCGCAAGAGGCGGCCGAGACCGCCTCGGGCTGGCCATGCAGGCGCAGCGTCAGTTCGGTGATCAGGCCCAGGGTCCCTTCCGAGCCGACCATCAGCGCCGTCAGGTCATACCCGGCCGCGGTCTTCGGCGCGGAGGATCCGGTACGGATCACCGTTCCGTCGGCCAGCACCACCTCAAGCCCCAGCACGTTGTCGCGCATGGTGCCATAGCGGACCGCCGTGGTGCCGCTGGCCCGCGTGGCCGCCATGCCGCCCAGGCTGGCATTGGCGCCGGGATCGACCGGAAAGAACAGCCCCGTGGCGCGCAGTTCCTCGTTCAGCCGCTCGCGCGTTATGCCGGGCTGGACCACGGCGATCATGTCCTCGGGGTAGACGGCCAGCACCTTGTCCATGCGCGCGAAATCCACCGTCACCCCGCCCTGCGGCGCCAGCGCGTGGCCTTCCAGCGAGGTGCCGGCCCCCCAGCCGATCAGCGGGAATCCGTGGCGGCCGGACAGCACCGCCAGCCGGGCGACATCGGCGGTCTTCTGCGGAAAGGCCACGGCCCAGGGCGGCGGGGCGGCGATGTGGCTTTCGCCCTGGCCATGGGCGGCCAGGGTGGCGCGGTCGGTGGCCAGGCGGTCGCCGAAATAGGCGCGCAGGTCGGCAAGGGCGGCTTCGGTCAGCATCGGTACAGGTTAGGCCGGGCGGCGCGGCGGGAAAAGCCCCCTCCGCCAGGGTCGCAGCCACTGGCCCCCGGTCGCGCCTTGCGCTAAGGGAAGGCGCATCCCCAGGACAGGAGCGCCCCCGATGAAAGCCGCCGTCATCACCTTTCCCGGCTCGAACTGCGACCGCGATCTGGCGGTGGCCTTCGAAGGCGCCGGGTTCCAGGTGGCACGGGTCTGGCACAAGGACACGGCGCTGCCCGAGGGCACCGATGTGGTGGGCGTGCCGGGCGGCTTTTCCTACGGCGACTACCTGCGCTGCGGCGCCATCGCCGCGCAATCGCCGATCTCGGCCGCCGTGCGCGACCACGCGCAGAAGGGCGGCTACGTGCTGGGCATCTGCAACGGCTTTCAGGTGATCACCGAGATGGGCCTTCTGCCGGGCGTGCTGATGCGCAACGCGGGGCTGAAGTTCATCTGCCGTACCGTCACCCTGACGGTGGCGACCACCGCTTCGGCCTTCACCTCGGGCTATGCCCGCGGGCAAGAGATCCGGGTGCCGATCGCGCATCACGACGGCAACTACACGATCGACGCTGACGGGCTGAAAGCGTTGCAGGATCAGGACCGCATCGCCTTTGCCTATGCCGAAAACCCCAACGGTTCGATGGGGGACATCGCCGGCGTGCTGTCGGAAAACCGCCGCGTGCTGGGGATGATGCCGCACCCCGAACGGGCCGCCGATCCCCTGCACGGGTCGACCGACGGGGCGGCCATGTTCCGCGCGCTGATGGGCGGGATGGCGCTGGCCTGACCCCGCTTGCCTTGAGGCCACCCGGGCCGCGGCCTAATCTGGCCGTCATGACCGAAGCCACCGAAGATCCGCGCCCCGACCAGCCGCAGGGCCTGCCCTGGCGGGTCAAGGTGGCCGTGGCGCTGCTGATCCTGCTGGCGGCGGGCGTGGTGGTGGTGACCAACCGCTGGTTGTCCGACCGCTTTGTCGAGGCGACGCGCAACCGCGCCGAAGTGCGGCTGGCGCTGTACACCGGCAACCTGGTGTCCGAGTTGCAGCGCACCTCGGTCGTGCCGCTGTTGCTGGCGCGCGACCCCGACCTGATCAGCGCGCTGAAAGAGGGCAATTTCTCGTCGACCAGCGCCAAGCTGATCGCGCTGCAATCGGAAATCGCGGTGGCCTCGATCCGGCTTCTGGACATCGACGGGCGCGTGGTGGGGGCCACCAACCGCAACGTGCTGGGCGGCAACCACCGCAACGAGACCTGGTTCGTCGATGCGCAGCGGGCCAACGACACGGTGTTCACCTCGGTCAAGCGCGAGGCGGGCGGCTTCGACTTCAGCTATTCGCGGGCGCTTCGGTCCGATGGCAAGGTGCTGGGGGTAATCGTCGTCTCGGTCGACCTGATGAAATACGAACGCTCCTGGGCCGGGTTGCAGGATGCCGTCCTGGTCACCGACAGCGAAGCCACGGTGATCCTGGCGACCGAGCCGGTCTGGCGCGGACAGCCGATGGACGTGGCGCTTGAGGCGCGCGACCCGCCCTCGGCCATCCAGCGCGCGTTGCAGGCCACCACCGACTGGGCGCAGAACCCGCCCGACGCCTATGTCCGCGGCGAGGCGGTGATGCAGACCGAGGCGCGGGTGCCATTCCGTGGCTGGCGCATCTTCACCTTCACCGCCTACGATTCGGTGCGCGAAAAGGTCAACGGCATCCTGGCGCTTGAGATCATGGGATTTGCCATCCTGATGGCGATCACTTTCTACATGCTCAGCCGCCGGGCCTGGTCGCGCTCGGTCAGCTTTCAGCGCGAATCGGCGGAACTGCGGATGCTGAACGCCCGCTTGCAACGCGAGATCGCCGAGCGCGAGAAGGTGCAGAAAGACCTTGAGGTGGCCGAACAGACCCTGGCGCAATCCTCCAAGCTGGCCGCGTTGGGCGAGATGTCGGCCGCCGTCAGCCATGAGTTGAACCAGCCGCTGGCGGCGATGAAGACCTATCTGGCCGGCGCGCGCCTGCTGCTGCAACGCAAGCGGCCGGACGAGGCGCTGAGCAGTTTCCAGCGCATCGACGACCTGATCGAACGCATGGGCGCGATCACCCGGCAGTTGAAGTCCTATGCCAGGAAGGGCGGCGAAGCCTTTGAACCGGTTGATCTTCGGGCCTGCATCTCGTCGGCGCTGGCGATGATGGAGCCGCAGCTGAAGGCCCGCGTGGTCAAGATCACCCGCACCCTGCCGCGCCAGGCGGTGATGGTGATGGCCGACCGTATCCGGCTGGAGCAGGTGATCATCAACCTGTTGCGCAACGCGCTGGACGCGACCAAGGACACCCGGGGCCCGCAGATCGACATCCTTCTGGCCGCCGGCGACACGGCGACGCTGTCGGTCCGCGACAACGGCCCGGGGATCGAAAGCCTGGGCACGATCTTCGAGCCCTTCTACACCACCAAGAAACCGGGCGAGGGCGTCGGCCTGGGGTTGGCGATCTCGTCGGGGATCGTGGCCGACCTCGGCGGTCGCCTGACCGCCCGCAACTCTGAAGGTCGGGGGGCGATCTTCGAGATGCAGCTGCCGATCCTCGGCAAGGAAAAGGAAGCAGCAGAATGACGAGGCAGGCATGGCACGCGCAATGAAGGTGGCGATCGTGGATGACGAGGCGGACATGCGCGCCTCGATCAGCCAGTGGCTGGCGCTGTCGGGGTTCGACACCGAAACCTTCGCCAGCGCCGAAGACGCGCTGAAGGTGATCGGGCCGGAATTCCAGGGCGTCGTGGTTTCCGACATCAAGATGCCGGGAATGGATGGCATGTCCTTCCTGAAACGCCTGATGAGCCAGGACAGCGGCCTGCCGGTCATCATGATCACCGGCCACGGCGACGTGCCGATGGCGGTCGAGGCGATGCGCGTCGGCGCCTTCGACTTCCTGGAAAAGCCGTTCAACCCCGACCGGATGACCGAGCTGGCCAAGAAGGCCACCCAGGCGCGGCGGATGACGCTGGACAACCGCGCGCTGCGGCGCGAGCTGTCGGACGGCTCGTCGATCATGAAGAAGCTGGTCGGCAGCAGCCCGGCCATGGAGCGGCTGCGCGAGGATATCCTGGACCTCGGGCAGGCCGACAGCCACGTCCTGATCGACGGCGAAACCGGCACCGGCAAGACGCTGGTGGCCCATGCGCTGCATGCCGTGGGGCCGCGGTCGTCGAAGAAGTTCGTGTCGATTTCCTGTGCGGCCTGGGCCGAAGAGCACCTGTCGGCCCGGCTGTTCGGCCCGATGGAGGACGGCTCCTTGCCGCTGGTCGAAGAGGCGCGCGGCGGAACGCTTTGCCTTGAGGATATCGAATCGCTGCCGAACGCGCTGCAGGCGCGGCTTCTGACCTTCATCAACGATCAGGGCATCCCGCCGGAAACCCGGATCATCGCGATCTGCAACCAGCACGCCCCCGACATGACGCTGGAACAGACCCTGCGCCCCGACCTGTTCTATCGCCTGGGCGCGATGACCATCGTGCTGCCACCCCTGCGGTCGCGCGGCGAGGATATCCTGCAGCTCTTCACCCGGCTTTCCGAGCAATTCGCCGAGGAATACGGCTGCGAGGCCCCGCAGGTCACCGCACAAGAGGCGGCGCAGCTGTTGCAGGCGCCCTGGCCCGGCAACGTGCGGCAACTGGTCAACATCGCCGAACGGGCGGTCTTGCAGAACCGCCGCGGCTCGGGCTCGATCGCCAGCCTGCTGATGGCCGACAACGAGGCTTCGGCGCCGGCGCTGACCACCGAAGGCAAGCCGCTGAAGGACTATGTCGAGGCCTTCGAGCGGATGCTGATCGACAACACCATGCGCCGCCACAAGGGCAGCATCGTCGCGGTGATGGAAGAGCTGTGCCTGCCGCGCCGCACCCTGAACGAAAAGATGGCCAAGTACGGCCTGACGCGGTCGGATTACGTCTAGGGCAGGGGGCTTTACGCCGTCCTTTCGGCATGCAACCGTGCGGCTGTCATGTGCGGAGTCATCATGCGGTTCGTAAGCAAGCTTCTCTCTACCATCGTGTTCTCGCTGCTCACTTTTCTCGCGCTGTCGCCGCTGGCGGCCGCGCTGATGAAGGGCAGCAAGTCGGCCGCGCCGGTGGTCCTTCTGCTGACGCTGGGCGTCGTTGGGCTGCTGGTATTTCTGGCGCCGACCGGACGGCGGGCATGGGGGCGCGGCAGCCTGATTGCCGGCGCCGCCTTCCTGGCCCTGCCGCTGTCGATGCTGGTGCTTTCCGGCCAGGCGGCGACAGAGGTGACGGCGCAGGCGGGCGGGTCGGGGGCGGCGGCGGTCGGCGCAACGCTTGGCGCCGGACTGATGGTTGGCGCCTCGGCCATGATCGGGTTCATAGTCGGGACGATCCTTCTGATCTTCGGGCTGGTGCTGGTTCTGGGTGGGCGGCGCGAAGTCATCGTGGTGCAGCGTAGCTGACGCGGGCCACCGCCCCGCCTCCGTGACACTTCGGTGAAATTCGGCATTGCCCTTGCACCGGGTTTGGCCGTAGGGTCACGCGGGGCAGTCCGTCTGCCCACGGAATTCTCTCCTTTTGCCGCGCCGGGGCCTGCCAGGCCCGCGCCCGAAAGGAGGCAGGATCGGCCGCAAGGCTGTGCACATTGCCCGCAAGTCCCCAAACTTGTTGGCTTTTCAGAGGCGAGGGGCCAGCAACGGCCCTTCTGACGTGAACCGCGATGTGGCGCGCGACGAGGATGTCGAAGGATATGGTCTGCCCCTTGGGCAGGGCCGCTTCGACCGGCGTGCGACCCACCGCCCAGACAAGCCGCCCCGTTACCCGTGATCTTGCCGCCGGTCCGCCGGGGGCACCCACTCGCGCGGGGCGCGATGGACCAACATGCCCAAGAAAATGCTCATCGACGCCACGCATGCCGAGGAAACTCGGGTTGTCGTGGTGGACGGAAACAAGGTCGAAGAGTTCGACTTTGAAACGGTAAACAAGCGCCAGCTGGCCGGGAACATCTACCTGGCCAAGGTGACGCGGGTAGAACCCAGCCTTCAGGCGGCCTTCGTGGACTATGGCGGCAACCGCCATGGCTTCCTGGCCTTTGCCGAGATCCACCCCGATTACTACCAGATCCCGGTCGCCGACCGGAAGGCGCTCTTGGAAGAAGAACGCCAGCTGGCCCGCGCCGAGGAGGAGGAGGAGAACCACCGCCACCGCCGCCGCTCCCCCAAGCCGCGCCCCAGGGCCGAAGCCGTCGCCGATGCCGACCCGGTGGTGACCGCGCCCACGGGCATGGAGGTCGTGGATCTGGGCGACGAGGCCGAGGCCGCGATCGAGACGCCGGTCGACACCATCGCCGATGCCGCCGCCGCCGAACCGAACGGTGACGCCAACGGCGACCACACCTATCACGCCATCGACCACGCGTCGGACACCGATGACGAGATCGAATCGGTGGCCGAGGAAGACGTCGCCGAAGAGATCAGCGCCCCCCGCCGCACCCCGCGCGCGCGGCGCTACAAGATTCAAGAGGTCGTCAAGGTCCGCCAGATCATGCTGGTCCAGGTGGTCAAGGAAGAACGCGGCAACAAGGGCGCCGCGCTGACCACCTACTTGTCGCTGGCCGGCCGCTACTGCGTGCTGATGCCCAACACCGCCCGCGGCGGCGGCATTTCCCGCAAGATCACCCAGGCCACCGACCGCAAGAAGCTGAAGGAAATCGCCGGCGAGATGGAGGTGCCCGAAGGTGCCGGCCTGATCATCCGCACCGCCGGGGCCAAGCGCACCAAGGCCGAGATCAAGCGCGACTACGAATACCTGATGCGGCTTTGGGAACAGATCCGCGAGCTGACGCTGAAATCCATCGCACCCGCCAAGATCTACGAGGAAGGCGACCTCATCAAGCGCACCATCCGCGACCTCTACTCGCGCGAGATCGACGAAGTGCTGGTCGAAGGCGAGGGCGGCTACCGCACCGCCAAGGACTTCATGCGCATGATCATGCCCAGCCACGCCAAGCAGGTGCAGCGCTATACCGACAGCACGCCGCTCTTCGCCCGCTATCAGGTCGAGGGCTATCTGGGCGCCATGTTCAACCCGGTCGTGCAGCTGAAATCCGGCGGCTACATCGTGATCGGCGTGACCGAGGCACTGGTGGCGATCGACGTGAACTCAGGGAGGGCGACGAAAGAGGGCTCGATCGAAGAGACCGCCCTGAAGACCAACCTGGAAGCCTCCGAGGAAATCGCCCGCCAGCTGCGCCTGCGCGACCTGGCCGGGCTGATCGTCATCGACTTCATCGACATGGAAGAGCGCAAGAACAACCTTTCCGTCGAGAAGCGCCTGAAGGACAAGCTCAAGACCGACCGCGCCCGCATCCAGGTCGGCCGCATCTCGGGCTTTGGCCTATTGGAGATGAGCCGCCAGCGCCTGCGCCCCGGCATGCTGGAATCGACCACCCAGGCTTGCCCGCATTGCCACGGCACCGGCCTGATCCGGTCCGATGACAGCATGGCGCTGCAGGTCCTGCGCGCGCTTGAGGAAGAGGGCACCCGCAAGCGGTCGAAAGAGGTGCTGCTGAAGGCGCCGGTCGGCATCATCAACTACCTGATCAACCACAAGCGCGAACACATCGCCCTGATCGAGGCGCGCTATGGCATGTCGGTGCGGATGGAAGCCGACCCGATGCTGGTCTCGCCCGACTATTCCATCGAAAAGTTCAAGACCGCGCTGCGGGTGGTGCCGGAAACCCCGGTGATCTCGGGCCATGCCGGCCTGATGGGCGCCCCGGTCGACGAGGAGGAAGACGAGGATATCGTCGAGGATATCGTCGAGGACGAAGAAGAGACCGAGGAAGAGGCCGCCGCCGATGCGCCGGCGTCGTCCGAAGGCGCGCGGTCCGATGGCGGCAAGAAGAAGCGCCGCCGCCGGCGTCGCCGCCGTGGCGGCAGCCGTGACGGTGCGCCCGGCGAAGGCGAAGCCGCGTCGCAGGACGACGGCGCCGAGGATGGCGACGACGATGGCGAGGAACCGGCCGAGGCCGCCGCCGATGCCGCGCCTGAGGCTGTCACCCCGGCCGAAGCCCCGGTGGCCGAGGCCGCGCCCGCTCCGAAGAAGCGCGCCAGCCGCAGCCGCAAGCCCAAGGCCGAAGTCGCCGCCGAGCCGGCGGCCGAGGCTGCGCCCGAGCCGGTCGCCGCCGCTCCGGCCGAGCCTGCGGCCGAGGAAGCGCCGAAAAAGCGCACCCGCGCGCCCCGCAAGAAGGCTGCGGCCGCCGAGTTGCCGCCCCTGCAGGCCGACCCCGGCGAGGCCGTTGCGGCCGAGGTCCGGCCCGACCCGCAGGACCCGGTCGCCGCGGCGCCCGCGCTGCCCGAGTTGCAGCCCGCCCCAGTCGATACTCCGGCCGAGACCGCCGTCCTGCTGCCCGACCCGGGCGAGGCCGGCCCGCCGAAGCCGCGCCGCAGCGGCTGGTGGTCGAAGAAGTGATGCGAAACGGAACGGGGGGCCAACGGCCCCCCGTTCTCGCTGTAACCCCTTGCGTCCGCCCGCCTCAGCCGCCCGCCCGGATCAGGTGCAGCGTCACGCCGCTATCGTCCTGCGCGCCCAGGTACAGGTGCCCGGTCTGGCTGCAGAAATGCGGCAGGTCCACCGCCGCCATCGCGTCGGTCGCCCGCACGCACAGCACCCGGCCCGCCGCCATCGCCGCCAGCCGCTTGCGCGCCCTCAGCACGGGCAGGGGGCAGAGCAGCCCCTCGCAATCCAGAACCTCGTCCCAATCGGCCATGCGCCGCGCATAGCGGCCCCGTGCCCGCCCCGCAACCCCAACGCAAAGGTGACCACCTGTGGCCCGATGTCCCGGTGACGCGGCCCGCGCGACCGGTTATGACCGCCGGTGGAAGGGATGACCATGTTCGACAGTTCGATCCTTGACGCAAGCCTTGCCCTCGCCACGCTGCTTGCGCTGGCCGGGGGGCTGCTGTCGTTCCTGTCGCCCTGTGTCCTGCCCGTGGTGCCGCCCTACCTGGCCTATATCTCGGGCATCTCGATGACCGAGATGACCGCGCCCGCCGCCGGCCGCCGCCGCGTCCTGGTGCCGGCCGCCTTCTTCGTGCTGGGGCTGTCGACGATCTTCCTGATCCTGGGCTTCGCCGCCTCGAAGATGGGGATCTTCTTCCTGACCAACCAGGAATGGTTCAACCGCATCGCCGGGGCCATCGTCATCGTCTTCGGCCTGCATTTCCTCGGCCTCATCCGCATTCCGTTCCTGATGCGCGAGGCCCGGCTGGATGCCGGCGACCAGGGCGGCACCGCGCTTGGCGCCTTTGTCCTGGGCCTGGCCTTCGCGGCCGGATGGACGCCCTGCAACGGCCCGATCCTGTCGGGCATCCTGACGCTTGCCGCGCGCGAGGCCGACGTGACCCGTGGCCTCTACCTGATGGCGATCTATTCGCTGGGCCTCGGCCTGCCGTTCCTGCTGTCGGCGCTGTTCATCACCCGCGCCATCGGCCTGATGAAGCGGCTGCGGCCGCACATGCGCAAGATCGAGGTGGCCATGGGCCTGCTTCTGGTCGCCGTGGGGATGCTGCTGTTCACCTCGTCCTTCTCGATGGTCTCGGGCTGGATGCTGGACATGATGGAACGCTTCGGCATCCCGCTGCTGGGCTGACCGGGGAACCGAGTTTTCGACGAAAACTCGACGGATTTTCGTCGAAAATCCAGGTTGCCCGTGCCCTTAATTCCGCCCAGGTTTCCGGTAATCTTCCGCCTCAGGATGGGGCCATGATGCACGACCCGAACCCGCTTGGCGCGACCGGTGGCGCGGCGAAGACCTTTCGCCGCCGGGTCTTCTATATCCCGGGCTACGATCCGTTCCACCCCCGCCGCTACCGCGAACTTTATCGGAAAGAGGGCGGCGAACAGGCCAGGATTTCCGGCTATACTATTGATCTTAAGCCGAAAAAGACCAAGGGGCCGTATGGCTGGCACGCCACCGGCATGATCGACGGCCAGCGGACCGAGGCCGACATGGAGGTTCTGGTCTGGTCCGACATCGTCTCCTCATCGATGTCGGCCTCGATTGCCGCCACCTACCTGCAGCTGATCCGCACCGTCTGGGCCTACATCGGATCGGGCGCGCTGTTCCGGCTGTTCAAGCTGCGCAAGGGGCCGATGGTGGCGGCGCTTTACCCGATCGTCTTCCTGCTTCTGCAACTGCTGGCCGTCTCGCTGGTCGGCTGGGGCCTTAGCACGCTGATCGCGCAGTTCACCCATTGGACGCTGGGGGCCATGGCGTTCGGCGCCACCGTCTACCTTGGCCTGCGCTGGTTCCGGGCAAAGGACAACAAGGTCTTTGCCTGGTACCTGATGCACGACTACGCCTATTCCGCGCAAGGTCAGGGCGCCAATCCGCCCGACTTGGAACGGCGAATGGCCGAGTTCCGCGCCACGATCCGCGCCGCCCTGACCCCGGAGGTCGACGAGGTTCTGGTCGTCGGCCATTCCTCGGGGGCGCATCTGGGCGTGTCGATCCTGGCCGACCTCTTGCGCGAAGGCCTGCCGCCGCGGGCCCCGGCCCTGGCCTTTCTGTCGCTGGGCCATGTGGTGCCGATGGTATCCTTCCTGCCGAAGGCGCAGCGCCTGCGCGCCGACCTGGCCTGTCTGTCCGCCCAGTCGCAGGTCACCTGGGTCGATGTCACCGCCCCCGGCGACGGCTGCGCCTTTGCGCTTTGCGATCCGGTGGCCGTCACCGGCGTGGCCCCGGCCAACCAGCGCTGGCCGCTGGTGGTTTCGGCGGCCTTCAGCCAGACCCTGTCGCCGGCCCGGCAAGCCGAACTCAAGCGGCGCTATTTCCGGCTGCATTTCCAGTATCTCTGCGCCTTCGACGCGCTGAAGGGCGGACCGGAGGACTATGATTATTTCCGCATCACCGCCGGGGCGCAGACCCTGGCCGACCGCTACCGCAACCGGGCCCCGTCAAAAAGCCGCATCGTCACGCCGGTGAACCGCTATACAAGCGTGGCATGACCGGCTGCCCGATGCACCCACCCAAGCCTGCTCCGCGGCCCGACAGGGTCTCGCTGCTGGCCTATCTGCGGCTGTTCCGGCGCGATATCCTGTCGGCCCAGCCCGCGCGCCTCTACCGCGCCTGGATGGCCGAGTTTCGCACCCCCTTCTTCCGCAGCTACATGGTCAACGACCCCGCGCTGGTCGCCCGCGTGCTGACCGAACGGCCCGACGACTTTCCCAAGTCGAACCGCATCCGCGAGGGGCTGTTGCCGCTTCTGGGCAATTCGGTCTTCGTCACCAACGGCGAGGTCTGGAAACGCCAGCGCCGGATCATCGACCCGGCGTTCGAGGGTGGCCGCCTGCGCGACACCTATCCCGCGATGCTGGCCGCGGCCCAGGCCGCCGTTGCCCGGCTGGCGCCCGGACAGGTCGAGGTCGAGGAAGCGATGAGCCACGCCGCGGCGGACGTGATCTTCCGCACGCTGTTCTCGATCCCGATCGAGAACGCGGTGGCCGCCAGGGTCTTTCACGAATTCCGCGCCTATCAGCGCACCCAGCCGATCCTGAACCTGGCGGCCTTTCTGCCCTTGCCGCGCTGGTTTCCGCGCCTGCACCGCGGCGCCACCCGGCGGTCGGCCGCCGTGATCCGCGGCCTGATCGAGCAGCTGACCGACGGTCGCGCCGCCGAGATCGCCGCCGGCACTGCGCCTGACGACCTGGCGACCAAGATCATGACCACCGCCGATCCGCTGACCGGCGAGCGGTTCCAGCCCGCCGAAATGGTGGACCAGGTGGCGATCTTCTTCCTGGCCGGGCACGAGACCAGCGCCTCGGCGCTGGCCTGGGCGCTGTACCTGCTGGCGCTATACCCCCAAGCGCAGGAGCGGGTTGCGGCCGAAGTTGCCACCTTGCCGGATAACCCTTCCTTTTCCGATATTTCCCGGCTGAAATTCACCCGCGACGTGTTCCGCGAGACGCTGCGCCTGTACCCGCCCGTGCCGATGATGGTGCGCGAGAACCGCTGCCCCGAAGACTTCCGCGGCCGCGCCGTCGCCCCCGGCGCGCAAGTTGTCCTCAGCCCCTGGCACCAGCACCGCCACGAACGGCTGTGGGCCAACTCCGACGCCTTCGATCCCGACCGCTGGCAGACCGAGGAAGGGCGGCAATCGTCGCGTCTGGCCTACATGCCGTTTTCCGCCGGCCCCCGGGTCTGCACCGGCGCAGGCTTTGCCATGGTCGAGGGGCCGCTGCTGCTGGCGCTGCTTGTCCGCGCCTTCCGCCTTGAGCGCGTGCCGGGCAAGGACCCGGTGCCGGTGGCGCATCTGACGGTGCGGGCGCGCGACGGAATCACCCTGCGCCTCGCCCGCCGCTAGGGCGCCGATTTTCGACACGAAAATCGGTCCGGAATTCGTCTTCGAATTCCGGCGCCCGGCCGGATCAGGCGATCTCGACCCGATAGCTTTCGATCACGGTGTTCGCGAGCAGCTTCTCGCACATCGCCTTGACCTCGGTCTCGGCGGCGGCGGCATCGGTGGCGGCCAGGTCCAGCTCGATCACCTTGCCCTGCCGCACCCCGTTGACCCCCTGGAACCCCAGGCTGCCAAGGGCATGGCGGATCGCCTCGCCCTGCGGGTCCAGGACGCCGGATTTCAGCATGACGGTGACGCGGGCTTTCATCGGGAACCTCCGGCAGCAGGGACGCCGCCCCGATACAGGGGGCGGCGGGTCAGGGCAAGGTCAGTTGATCAGGCTGGGCTTGGTCGCGTGGGTCACGTTCGACGGCATAACCCCCAGCCGGCGCGCCAGTTCGGTGTAGACATCGGCCAGCGGTCCCGGATCGGGCACCGATCCGTCGGGCCGTTCGGGCTGGCGCATGTCCCACAGGCGGCAGCTGTCGGGGCTGATCTCGTCTGCCACGATCAGCCGCATGAAGTCGCCCTCCCAGATCCGGCCGACCTCGATGCGGAAATCGGCCAGGCGGATGCCCACGCCCAGCATCACGCCGCTGAGGAAGTCGTTCACCCGCAGCGCCAGCGCCACCACGTCGTCCAGGTCCTGCTGGTTGGCCCAGCCGAAGGCGATGATGTGTTCTTCGCTGACCAGCGGCGTGCCCAGCTTGTCGTCCTTGTAATAGTACTCGACGATCGGCCGGGGCAGGGGCGTGCCCTCGGGGATGCCCAGCCGCTTCGAGATGTCGCCCGCGGCGAAATTGCGCACCACGATTTCCAGCGGCACGATCTCGACCATCCGCACCAGCTGTTCGCGCATGTTCAGGCGGCGGATGAAATGGGTCGGCACGCCGATGGCGTTCAGGCCCGACATGAAGAATTCGGACAGGCGGTTGTTCAGCACGCCCTTGCCCTCGACCATCGGAGTTGCCGCGCCGATCGGGGTGGGGGTGCCATCGTCCTTGAAATACTGGATCAAGGTGCCGGGTTCGGGGCCTTCGTACAGGATCTTGGCCTTGCCCTCGTACACCTTCTTGCGTCGCGCCATGACCTCTCCGATGCAAACGGCGAAAGGGGCGGCGGCGCCACCCCAGGGTTGATGCCGGGCTATAGTGCAACCCCCGCGCCGTCGCAAGGCCGCCGGGTCGGCCCGGGCCCTGCCGGCGGTCTTTGCCCTTGCAGCGCGGCGCGGCGATGGGCATATCACGGAAAACAGCCCATTCAGTTCCGGGGAGCGCCATGACCACTTTCGACGACCGCGAGAATGCCTTCGAGGCCAAGTTCGCCCATGACGGCGAAATGCAGTTCAAGGCCGAGGCGCGGCGCAACAAGCTTCTGGGCCTCTGGGCGGCCGGGCTGATGGGCAAGTCGGGCGACGAAGCCGCCGCCTATGCGCTGGAGGTGGTCACGGCAGACTTCGAGGAAGCCGGGGTCGAGGACGTGGTGCGCAAGGTCGCCGCCGACCTGGGCGGCAAGGCAGGCGCCGACGAGGTGCGCGCCAAGATGGCCGAACTGCTGCCGGTCGCCAAGGCGCAGCTGATGTCCGAACTCTGACACGCCCCGCGCGAGGCCGGGCCAGGGCCGCGCTTTCCGCCGGGAATGCGCGGCTTTTTCACGACTTCGCCCGGTCGCCGCGGGGCGCGTTAACCGCATCGTGACCCGGCCTGCCCTACGCCTGTCGCATCGGCGGCTTGGGGCGGAGAGGGCATGGCACGGCGTCATCTGAAGGCCATCGCGGGCGCCCTCAGCCACCGGGCCGAGGGGCCGTCGCCCTCGCTGGGCCGTGCGGCGGCCATGGCGCTGGCCACCCTGGGCTTTGGCCTGGTGCTGTGGCATCGGTTGCAGGGGCTGGACGCGGCCGCCGTCGCGGCGGCGCTGCGCGGCATTCCGGCCTCGGCCTGGGCGGCGGCGCTGGCGGCGACCTGGGTCAGTTTCTGGGCGGTCGGGCGCTATGACGACACTGTGCACCGCCACCTGGGCACCGGCGTTCCGGCCGCGCAGGCGCGACGCGCCGGGGCCAGCGCCATCGCCCTGTCGCAGTTCCTGGGGCTGGGGCTGGTGACGGGCGCGCTGGTGCGCTGGCGGATGCTGCCCTCGCTGTCGCTGGTCGAGGCCGGGCGCGTCACCCTGACGGTGACGGTGCTGTTCCTGGCCGGCTGGGCGCTGGTGACGGCGGCGGCGATCCTGGCCCTGGGCGGCCCCTTCGCCCCGGCGGCCTGGGCGGTGCTGACGCTGGGGGCGCTGGCGGTGGCGGCGGCGGTGTTGCCGGTGCGGCCGCCGCGCGGCTGGCCCAACCTTTTCACCCTGTCGCGGATGGCGGGCCTGGCCGCGGTGGATTGCCTGGCGGCGGGGCTGGCGCTGTGGCTGTTGTGGCCGGGCGGGGCCGGGCTGGCGCATCTGCTGCCGGTCTTTCTGCTGGCGCTTGGGGCGGGGCTGGTCTCGGGCACGCCGGGCGGCATTGGCGCCTTCGAGGTGACGCTGCTGGCGCTGATGCCCGGGCAGGGCGAGGCGGCGGCAATGGCCGCCGTTCTGGCCTGGCGGGCCGTGTATTTCATGCTGCCCGCCGGTCTGGCCGCGCTGGCGGTGCTGCGCGGACCGCGGGCCGCGCGCCGGGCGGTGGCGGCGGCCCCGGTGCCCGACGTGGCGGCCTTCCCAGAGGCGGGCCTGATGCGGCAGGGCGTGTTCCAGCCGCTTGGCGCGGGCAGCGCGCTCTTTGCGGCCGCGCGCACCCCCCATGCGATTGTCGCGCTGCGCGAGCCGCTGGCCGGCGGTGGCAATGCGGCCGACCTGCTGGCGCTGGCCGAACGCGCCCGGCGCGAGGGGCGGGCCGGCATCCTTTACAAGGCGCCGCCCCGATTGGCCGCCCAAGCGCGCCGGGCGGGCCTGACCGTGCTGCCATTGGCGCGCGAAGGCTGGATCGCCCCCGACCGCTTCGCGCTCGAGCGGCCCGACTGCGCCATGCTGCGCCGCAAGCTGCGCAAGGCCGCGGCCGAGGGCGTGATGGCCCGCTGCGAGGCCCCCGTGATGGCCGACCTGCAACGCCTGAACGCCGACTGGGTCGCGACCCATGG
>JAGPCN010000299.1 GCA_018058035.1 Fuscovulum sp. | reverse complement strand
GCGACGAAGCCCGCCAGGAATTCCAGGTCTGCATAGGCGCTGGCGCCGTCGCCCGTGCCCAGGCCGTGGCCGGCAGCGACCTTCAGCGCCTCGGCCGGGCGGTCCTGGCGGATCAGCCAGCGCGCCATCGTGGCGCGGCGTTCGGCCCAGGCCTCGGGGCGGCCCAGGGCCCCGGGCGGGTTGGCCAGCAACAGCTCCACCGCGCCATCGTAGTTGTCCTTGCGCATCCGGTAGACGAAGCGGTCGTAGGCCAGCCCCGGATCGCCCTGCAACGCCTTGGGCACCGCGGCCACCAGCGCATCCACGCCCGCCTCTTCGGCGCGCAGGGCCAGCCGGGCGGCGGCCAGCTTTTGCCAGTCGTCGGACACCCGCGGCAGCATCCGCTGCGCCTCGGGGCGGCGACCGTCCCACAGCAGGGCGTCCAGCCGCATCAGATGCACCCGGGCCAGCTCCTCGGGCGCAAGCGCCAGCAGCGCGGCCTCTTCCTCGGCGGTGAATTCCAGCTCGGCCCAGGCCCGCATCGCCTCGGTCTCGGCCAGGTCGGCCTGGCCATTGGCCTGCAAGGCGCGGACCAGCGCGATCGCACCTTCCGCCGTGCCGGGCACGCCGGCGCCGAAATAGCCGATCACCCGGGCCGGCGTCGTTGACCGCGCCACCGCCGCCTCGCCGGTTTCCTTCAACAGCGGCAGGCCCGGCCAATCGGGGCGGCGGGCCAGGAAATCCTCGTACTCGCTCAAGGAGGCGCCGCTGTCGTCGTCGCGCAGGCGCTGCCATTCGATCACGTCGCGCCCCACGCCCGCCGGCGCCACCGCCAAGGCGCCGTCCCAGTCCTTGCCCGCGGCCAGCTGCAAGGCGGTCTGCATCGCCTGCACCGTGTCGGCGCGGGCGACGTTCAGCGACAGGACGACCGCAAGGGCGGGAAGGATCAGGCGAAGCATCGGGATCATGCCGTGGAATCTGCCCCAGCCCCGGTCGCGCCACAACCCACGAACCCGTCATCGGCGCAGCTTGGCAAGCCGGGGCCGTGCCGCTAAGGAAGGCGCGCATTCACCCGGCCGAATCCCGGCCCCCCGCACAGGAGAGCGCGCCATGTTCAAGGGATCCATCCCTGCCCTGGTCACGCCGTTCAAGAACGGCCAAGTGGACATGGACGCGCTGAAGAAACTGGTCGACTGGCAGATCGCCGAAGGCTCGGCCGGCCTTGTCCCGGTCGGCACCACCGGCGAAAGCCCGACGCTGAGCCATGACGAACACCGCGCCGTGGTCGAGGCGGTGGTCAAATTCGCCGCCGGCCGCGTGCCGGTCATCGCGGGCGCCGGATCGAACAGCACGGCCGAGGCGGTGGACCTGATCCGCCATGCCGAAAAGGCCGGCGCCGATGCCGCGCTGGTGGTGACGCCCTACTACAACAAGCCCACGCAGGCCGGCATGATTGCGCATTTCACCGCCGTGCATGACGCGGCGAACCTGCCGATCGTGATCTACAACATCCCCGGCCGCTCGGTGGTGGACATGTCGCCCGCCACCATGGGCGAACTGGCGAAACTGCCGCGCATCGTCGGCGTCAAGGACGCCACCGGCGACCTGAGCCGCGTGCCTAAGACCCGCATCACCTGCGGCACCGACTTCATCCAGCTGTCGGGCGAGGATGCCACCGCGCTTGGCTTCAACGCCCATGGCGGGGTCGGCTGCATTTCCGTCACCGCCAACGTGGCCCCCCGCCTTTGCGCTGAATTCCAGGCCGCCACCCTGGCCGGCGACTACCGGAAGGCGCTGGAGTATCAGGACCGCCTGATGCCTCTGCACGAGGCGATCTTCATCGAACCCGGCCTGATCGGCGCCAAATACGGCCTGTCGCTCTTGGGCCGCTGCACCGAGGAGGTGCGCCTGCCGCATGTCGGCCTGACCGAAGGCACCAAGGAAAAGATCAAGGCCGCGATGAAGCACGCCGGGCTGCTCTAGGCGCAACCGCGGAGTTTTCAAAAACTCCGCACCGGAGCCTTTGAAGGCTCCGGACCGATTTCTTCGAAGAAATCGGCGCCGATCCGGTTGCCAATCGCGCGCCGCCCGCGCACCTTGCCGCGGCGACAGGAGGCGACCCATGCGCAGTTCGAAAACCATCCATGTCATCTCGGCCCATGCCGAGGGCGAAGTCGGCGACGTCATCGTCGGCGGCGTCACCCCGCCCCCCGGCGCCACGCTGTGGGAGCAGTCCCGCACCCTCTGGGCCGACCAGACCCTGCGCGACTTCGTGCTGAACGAACCGCGCGGCGGGGTCTTTCGCCACGTCAACCTGCTGGTGCCGCCGAAAGACCCGCGCGCCCAGGCCGCCTTCATCATCATGGAGCCTGCGGACAACCCGCCGATGTCGGGCTCGAACTCGATCTGCGTGGCGACGGTGCTGCTGGACGGCGGCATCATCCCGATGGTGGAGCCGGTGACGGAGATGCTGCTCGAGGCCCCCGGCGGGCTGGTCAAGGTGCGCGCCGAATGCCAGGGCGGCAAGGCGCAGCGCATCTTCGTGCAGAACCTGCCCTCCTTCGCCGACAAGCTGGCGGTGCCGCTTGAGGTGCCGGGCCATGGCACCCTGACGGTGGACACCGCCTATGGCGGCGACAGCTTTGTCGTGGTCGATGCCGCGGCCCTGGGGTTCTCCCATGCCCCGGACGAGGCGCATGACATGGCCCGCCTTGGCGTGGCCATCACCAGTGCCGCCGATGAACAGCTGGGCTTTCACCACCCCGAAAACCCCGACTGGACGCATTTCAGCTTTTGCCTCTTCGCCGCGCCGCTGACCGCCACCCCCGACGGGTGGGAGACCAGGCACGCCGTCTCCATCCGCCCCGGCAAGATCGACCGTAGCCCGACCGGCACCGCCGTTTCCGCCCGGCTGGCGCTGCTGGCCGCCCGCGGCCAGATCGCCGAGGGCCAAACCCTTCGCGCCCGCTCGCTGATCGGCGGGCAGTTCGAGGGGCGGATCGTCGGCCGATCGACGGTGGGCGACCGCCCCGCCATCCACCCCGAGATCAGCGGCCGGGCCTGGATCACCGGCATCCACCAGCACATGCTGGACCCCGCCGACCCCTGGCCGCGCGGCTATCGGCTGTCCGACACCTGGGGCGCGCGCTGACGCCCCGCTCCGACAACCTGCGCGGCGCGGCGCTGATGACCGCCGGCATGGCCGGTTTCGCGGTCGAGGACCTGTTCCTGAAATCCGCCGCCCGCAGCCTGCCCACCGGGCAGGTGCTGCTGACCATGGGCCTGGCGGGGATGCTGCTCTTCGCCGCCCTGTCGCGGGCGCGAGGCGAAGCCGCGCTGCCCCGCGCCGTGCTGGCGCCGGCGATGCTGACCCGGTCGGCCTTTGAAATCGCGGGACGGCTGTTCTATGCGCTGGCGGTGGCGCTGACGCCTCTCTCCACCACCTCGGCCATCCTGCAGGCGACGCCGCTGGTGGTGATCGCAGGCGCGGCGCTGATCTTTGGCGAAAGGGTCAGCGCGGCCCGCTGGGTGGCGGTGGCCTTGGGCTTTCTGGGCGTGCTGCTGATCCTTCGGCCGGGGGTTCAGGGGTTTTCCGCGCTGTCGCTGCTGGCGGTGGCGGGGACGCTGGGCTTTGCGGGCCGCGACCTGGCCACCCGCGCCGCGCCCAAGGTGCTGTCGAACCGCCAGCTGGGCACGCTGGGCTTTGCCATGCTGGCCGTGGCCGGCGCGCTGATCCTGGGCTGGACCGGCGGCGCGCGGCTGCCCGACGGGCACGAGGCGGCGCTGGTCGCCGGCGGTACCGTCTTCGGCATCGGCGGCTATCACGCGCTGACCGGGGCGATGCGGACCGGCGAAATCGCCGCCGTCGCCCCGTTCCGCTATACCCGGCTGGTCTTTGCCCTGATCCTGGCGGTCAGCCTGCTGGGCGAACGCCCCGATGGCCTGACGCTGGCGGGGGCGGCGCTGATCGTCGCCGCGGGGCTTTTCGGCCTGACCCGCCGCTAGTCGGCCCGAATCACACCCAGAACTGCGTCCCGATGCGGCCCGGAATTGCGGCTATTACGTTGAATTTTATCGGATTTATTGCCTAACGAAAGGCTAACGCCGGTGCCGCGCGGCGACACTCGCGCCGCGCCCTCGGCAAAGGTTTCCACCCCGTCGCCAATGCCGGAATCCCGCCTTTTTCGCGGCGCGAAATGGGCACGATCCGGGTGCGATCTGGGCACATGCCGACCAACCCGGCCACAACCCTTAACGCAACCGACGCCAGAAAGGACCCCACGCCATGTTCATGCAAGACATCACCCGCTTTGCCGCCTCGCCCATCGCCGAAGCCAACTCTGCGCTTTCGCACGGGATTTTCGGGCCGACCCTGATCGACACCGAGTCCGGCTGGCGCCCCGCCGACAGCCTGCGCATCGGCGAGCGCGTTCATACTTTGGACGGCGGCCTGCAGCGGATCGCCGCCTTGTCGCGCCGGATCGTGGCGCCGGGCGAGCCGATGGTGATGGTCTCGGGCGGCCATTTCGACGCCTGCGACGACGTCATGCTGCTGCCCGGCCAGGGCGT
>JAGPCN010000067.1 GCA_018058035.1 Fuscovulum sp. | reverse complement strand
TTCGATCAGGCGGCGCAGGCGGGTGGCGGGGTCTTCCTGCGGCTGGTCGTCCATGCTGCCCATCAGGTCGACCATCGGCAGGTCGGGCAGCGAGAAGCCGTCGTCGATCTCGCCGGTCAGGGCGCCTTGGCCCTCGACCCCCGGCAGGGCCAGCTGGGCATCTGGCGCCGGCAACGCCTGCGCCGGCCGGTTCGAGGCCAGAATCGGCCGGATCACGAACAGCCCCAACAGCAGCGCCACCAGGCCCAGCACCGCGATCTGGATCGTCGACATCACGTCGATCGGGCCGAAGGTCGGCAGGAAGCTGGCCTGCGCCTCGGTGCCCAGTTGCGGGATCGGCGAGAATTGCAGCGACTTCAGCGTCAGCACATCGCCGCGCGCCTCGTCCAGGCCGACGGCCGAGGCAACCAGCTCGCGCAGCGTCGCCAGTTCCTCGTCGCTGCGCGCCTGCCAGGTCGCGGTGCCGTCCTGGGCGGGCACCAACTCGCCGTCGATCAGCACGGCGACGGTCATCCGCCGGATGCCGCCCGGGCCGCGCAAGAGTTCGCGCTGCGTCTCCGAGACCTCGTAGTTCACCCGCTCGCGCGTTTCGCTGGATTGCGACTTGCCGTTGCCGCCGCCGGCGGCATCGCCCTCGGGCAGGTTCGAGGCCACGGTGACATCGCCGCCGGGCTTGGTGGCGCTGTCGCTGCGTTCCTCGGTCTCGGTCGAGATGGCGACCCGTTCCTTCGGGTCGAACCGCCGCTCGGTGATCTGCTCGCGCTCGGTGATGGTGTCCAGCGAGACCTCGACCACCGCCTTGCCGGCGCCCACGCGCGCCTCGAGCAGGCGCTGCACGTTGCGGCGAATCTCTTCGGCGCGGTCCGAGGCCGCAATGCCGGCGTCGGGGTCTTCGTCGCCGCCCGCGATCAGGCCGCCCACGGTGTCGATGATCTGCACATCCTCGGGGCGCATTCCGGCGACCGCGCTGGCCACCAGGTGTTTCAGCGCCCGCGCCTGCGATTCGTCCAGCGTCCCGGCCGAGGTGCTGACGGTGACGCTGGCGGTCGGCCGTTCGGCCCGGCGCAGCGGGCTGCCGGGGGCCTGCGAGATGTGGACGCGGGCGGTCTTGACCTCGGGGACGGCAAGGATGGTGCGGGCCAACTCGCCTTCCTTCGCGCGCCAGTAGGCGGCGTCGAACATCTGCGAGGTGGTGCCGAAGCCGGTCAGAGAATCAAGCAGCTCATACCCCCCACCGCCGGCCGAGGGCAGGCCTTCGGCCGCCAGCGCCATGCGCAGGCTGTCGCGGTCGTTGGCATCGACAAAGATCGAATCGCCCCGCACCTCGTAAGCGACGCCGCGCTGGTCCAGTGCGGTGACGATCTCTCCGGCCGTGCCGGCCTCGAGCCCCGCGTAAAGCAGCACCATCTGCGGGCTTCCGGCCATGCGGGCAAGGCCCAGGACGGCCAGGAACATGGCCACCGTCGCCCCCAGCACGATGGCCTTCTTCCGAAGGTCCAGAGCCGACCAGATCGAGATCAGGTTCTGCACGATGCAACTCCGCCAGGGTTCTCCCTTGCCGGGCAGCTTTGAATGACGCGCCTTAACAATCGGTTAGTGACATTCGATCTATTTTCGTTCCGCAACGTGAAGGAGGCCGCCTTGGCAGAGGCTGAAGCGCCGCAGGATGCGGAACCGAAAAAGAAGAAGTCGAAGCTGCCGCTTCTGATCGGCCTTGTGCTGGCGCTGGCCCTGGGCGGAGGCGGGTTCTATGCCACTTATTCGGGCCTGCTGTTCGGCGCGCATGGCGAAGACCATGCCGCCGAGGAAACGCCCGATCCGCTGCCCGACATCGCCTTTGTCCCGATCGAGCCGGTGGTGATCTCGCTGGGGCAGGGGGCCGGCAAGGACCACCTGCGCTTCACCGCCGAGCTTGAGGTCGCCAAGTCCTATGCCGAAGAGGTCGGCATCCTGATGCCGCGCATCCTGGACGTGCTGAACAGCTACCTGCGCGCGGTGGCGATTTCCGATCTCGAAGACCCCTCGGCGCTGGCGCGTCTGCGCGCGCAGATGCTGCGCAGGGTGCAGATCGTCACCGGCGAAGGCCGCGTGCGCGACCTGCTGGTCACCGAATTCGTGCTGAACTGAAGAGGGCAGGATGGAACTGATCGCCGACATGCTGATGATCGCCGCCACGCTGGGGGCCTCGATCTACTGTCTCGTCCTGGCCGCGCGGCTGCGCAAGTTCACCACGCTGGAAACCGGCATGGGCGGCGCCATCGCGGTGCTTTCGGCCCAGGTCGACGACATGACGCGCGCGCTGGAAAAGGCCCGCGGCGTCGCCACGACGTCCGAGCGCAACCTCGAGGTGCTGACCGAACGGGCCGAGGGCCTGGCCCGCAAGCTGGAGCTGCTGATGGCCTCGCTGCACGACCTGCCCGACCCCAAGGCCCCCCGCGCGCCCGAGCCAGAGCCCGAGGATGAAGGGCGTCGGCTGCGATTCGTCCGCCGCCGCGGTGGTCGCGACCTGCCGGAGTATGAGGAATGAAGCGCAAGGCGGGCCGTGGCGCCCTTGTCATCATCGCTCTCCTGTTCGCCTCGTCCGGGGCGCTGCGCATTGGCGACGGTCTGGGCACCGCCCTGGCCGAGGCCTCGGCCGAAGGCGCCACGCCAGAGCCGGAGACCGCCGCCGAGACCGCGCTGGCCGCCGCCGACCCGGCCTCCTGCTCGCCACCGCCTGCCGAACTGGCCGCTGCGCTGACCGAACGCGAAGGCCGGATCGCCGCGCGCGAGGCCGCTGTTTCGGACCGCGAGGCGGCATTGGCCCTGGCGGACGAGGCGATCACCGGACGCCTTGCCGAACTCCAGGCCGCCGAGGAGGAACTGCGCAAGACGCTGGCCCTGGCCGATGGTGCCGCCGAGGAAGACATCGCCCGCCTGGTCGCAGTCTACGAGACGATGAAGCCGAAGGACGCCGCCCGCCTGTTCGACGCGATGGAGGCCGATTTCGCCGCCGGTTTCCTGGGCCGGATGCGCCCCGACGCGGCGGCGGCCGTGATGGCCGGGATGGCCCCCGAAAAGGCCTATGCGGTCAGCGCGATCCTGGCCGGGCGCAATGCCACGGTGCCCAAGGAATGACTTCGGAACTTCTTAACGCGCGGGCGCGATGATGCGCGGCAAACAGGTGGATGGGCAGGGCAGATGTTCGGTCTGATCGGTATTGCGGTGATTCTGATCATGGTCTTCGGCGGCTATGTGGCCGCCGGCGGCAAGATGGGGATCATCCTCAAGGCGCTTCCGTTCGAGATGATCATGATCGGCGGCGCCGCCGTTGGCGCCTTCCTGATCTCGAACGACCTGCCGGCGGTCAAGCACACGCTCAAGGACATCGGCAAGGTCTTCAAGGGCCCGAAATGGAAGACGGCCGACTACCGCGACCTGTTGTGCCTGCTGTTCGAACTGGTCCGCCTGGCGCGCTCCAACCCGGTCGGCCTAGAAGAGCATGTGGAAAACCCCGAAGGGTCGTCGATCTTCGGCAAGTATCCGAAGATCCAGCACGATCACGATGCGGTGGAACTGATCTGCGACACCTTGCGCGCCGCTTCGATGAACTACGACGACCCCCATCAGGTCGAGGAGGTGCTCGACAAGCGGATGGAGGCGAACATGCACCACGCCATGCACTCCAGCCATGCGCTGCAGTCGATGGCCGACGGCCTGCCCGCGCTTGGCATCGTGGCCGCCGTTCTGGGCGTGATCAAGACCATGGGTTCGATCGACCAGCCGCCCGAGGTGCTGGGCAAGATGATCGGCGGCGCGCTGGTGGGCACGTTCCTGGGCGTGTTCCTGGCCTATGGCCTGATGGGCCCCTTTGCCGCCCGGGTGAAGACCGTGGTCGAGGATGACGCCCATTTCTACCAGCTGATCCGCGAGGTTCTGGTCGCCAACCTGCACCGCCACCCGGCCAATATCTGCATCGAGGTCGGTCGCCAGAACACCCCCCACCACGTCCGCCCGGGCTTCAGCGACCTTGAAGAGGCGTTGCGCGCGCTGAAGCAGGACGCCGCCTGATGCACCGTGCCCTTGCCGCGCTGGTCCTGTCGCTCTGGCCGATGTCTGCCGCGGCCGAGACGGCGCGCGTTGCCGGAGGCGAGCATTCCGACTTTACCCGGATCGTGGTCGAGGCACGGGAGATGGCAGACTGGCGCTTCGGCCGGGCCGAAGATGGCTACGAGCTGGACCTCGGCCCCGCTGTCGAGGCCTTCGACGTGACCGAAGCCTTCGAGAAGATCCCGCGCGACCGGGTGACCGCGATCTGGCGCGACCCCGACACCGGCCGCCTGCGCGTCTCGCTGGCCTGCGCCTGCCACGCCCTGGCCTTCGAATTCCGGCCCGGAATCGTGGTGATCGACATCAAGTCCGGCCCGCCGCCCGAGGCCTCGGGGTTCGAACAGCCGATCGACCCGCCTGCCGCCCTGCCGGACCCGGCTCCTTCCTCGCCGGATCCGGCACCGAATGCGGACACCCCGGCCTATGACTGGGTCGAGATGATGCGCAGCGGCACCGAAGGCACCGGCTCGGGAGACGCCGGTGTTCCCTTGCCGCTGCCCACCGGCGACGCCTCGCTGGACCCATTGCGCGATGCCCTGCTGGCGCAGATCAGCCGCGGAGCCAGCGAAGGCGTGGTCGAGATCGACGAGGGCGCCCTGGCTGAAAACCCTGTGGACCCTGCGGCCGAAGATGGCCCCTGGGGCCGGGTCAGCGTCGGAGAGATGCCCGGCGTGACCGTCGACGGCGCCCGCGATCCCGCCAAGCCGGTCACCGCTGCGGGTAAGGCCTGCATTGCGGACGACGCGCTCGACCTTGGCTCATGGGGCCTTCCGGGACCGCCCGCGGCGCAGATCGGGTTGGCCCGCTCCGGCATGCTGACGGAATTCGATGCCCCGGTAGCCGAGGCGGTGCTGCGTGCCGCGCGGTTCCATGTCCAGCTGGGCTTCGGGGTCGAGGCGCGGCAGTACCTGGGTTTCCTTGGCGCCGAGGCGGAGGAGGCAAAGGCGATCCTGCAGGCCCTGGCCTGGATCGTCGACGGCCAGTCCCCGCCGCAAGATCCCTTTGCCGGAATGGAAAGCTGTGACACGGCGGCCGCGCTGTGGTCCGTGTTGGCCGCTCCGGTCGATGCGCCCCTGCCACGGAACACCAATGCGGCCGCCGTTGCCCGCAGCTTTTCAGCCCTGCCGCTGCACCTGCGCCGCCACCTCGGGGGCCCGCTGGTCGACCGCTTCCTGGCCGCCGGCGACGAGGAAACCGCGCGCCAGCTGCGCGATGCGATCCTGCGACTGCCCGCCGAAGGCGACCCGGATGTCGAGCTGATGGACGCGCGGTATCACCTCGCCTCGGGCGATGAGGCGACGGCCACTGAATTGGCCGAAGGGGTGCTGACGGACTCCGCCTCGGGCCGGGTCGAGGCGGCGGTGACCCTTGTCGAGGCGGCCTTCAAGGGCGAGCAGACGGTAGACCCCAAGCTGCCAGGCACGCTTGAGGCCTATCTGGCCGACACCCACGACCCCCGTTTGGCCCAGGCGCTGGAGCGGGCTCTGATCCTTGCCCTGGCAATGACCGGCGACCATGCCGCAGCCTTTGCGCGCATCGACGCGGCGCCCCAGTCCTTTGGCGATCTCTGGAGCCTGGCCGCTCCCTCGATGCCCGACGACCTGTTCCTGGCCGAGGCCGCGCGCCACGCCGGTACCCGCCCGGCCATCGCCGCTGACACCGCAAAGACGGTCGCCGACCGGTTGATGTCGCTGGGCTTTCCCGATCTGGCGCTGGACTGGCTGGGCCCGGTCGGCGCCGAAGATGCCGAGGACCTGCGCCTGTTTGCCGCCCGGGCGCATGTCGCGCTGCGCGAGGCGCCGGCCGCGCTGAACCTGCTGGAGGGGATCGCCGGGCCCGAGGCCGAGGCCCTGCGCGCCACAGCCCTTGTCCTGCTGGGCGACAACCGGACCGCCGCCGAAGCCTATGCCGGCGCCGGCGAGGCCGAGGCCGGAATGCGCACCCTGACCTGGACTCAGGATTGGCCGCTGGTCGCCGAGGGCGGCCCGGATGCCTGGAAGGCCGCCGCCGCGCTGCTGGCCGACCCCGTCGCGCCCGAGGCGCCCGGCCCGATCGGCCGCGGCAGCGCGCTGGTCGAGGAAAGCGCCGCCGCCCGTGCCGTGATCGAAGGCCTGCTGGGCGGCGTGCCGGACCCCCCGCCCAGCCAGTAATCCGTAACCTTCTGGAAACCTTCCGTCCTTTAGACTTGCCGCACAGAACGTCATCCGGGGCCAGAACGTCCCAAGGGCATCATGAGTCTTCGCAGCCGGCCCCTTGTCCTTGTTGTCCTTTTGGCCGTGCTTGCGTCCGGGCCGCTGGCAGCGCGCGAACGCGCCGGCGACAGCGCCGCCGATCTTTGCCTGCGCGCGGCCGAAGGCGCGTCGCAGAAGACCGGCGTCCCTCTCGCGGTGCTGCTGGCCCTGACGATGACGGAAACCGGCCGCAGCCGCGGCGGCACCCTGCAACCCTGGCCCTGGGCCTTGAACCAGGGCGGCGATAGCCACTGGTTCGACACTGGGGAAGAGGCGCTGGAGTATCTGCACACGGCAGTCGCCTCGGGCGTTACCAACATTGACGTCGGCTGCTTTCAGCTGAACTACCGCTGGCATGCCGCGGCCTTCCCCTCGCTCGAGACGATGATGGAGCCAGCGGCAAACGCCCTTTACGCCGCCCGCCTGGTGCAGGACCTGGCCGGCGACAGCGGCGATTGGGTGGCGGCGGCCGGGGCCTATCACTCGGCCACCCCCGACCTGGCCGACCGCTACCTGGCTCGCTTCACCCCGATCTACGAGGCGCTGTCGCAGGACGCGCCGCGCCTTGCCGCGGCCGAAGGCGCCCCGCCCCGGGCCACCCGCGACAACGGCTTTCCGCTTCTGCGCCCCGAAGGCGCCCGCAGCGCCGGGTCGATCGTCCCGATCGCCGGCGGCGGCCGTCCACTGTTCGGAGACCCCTGAGATGCCCCCCGGACTGACCACGCGCGACCTGTTCAAGCCCACGGTGCTGTTGGCGCTGGCCCTGATGGCCGTGATCGGCATGATGGTGCTGCCCGTCCCGGCTGCCATCCTGGACATCGGCCTGGCGATCTCGTTCGCGCTGGCGATCCTGATGCTGACGGTCACGCTGTTCATCGAGCGGCCGCTGGATTTCTCGGCCTTCCCGACGATCCTTCTGGCCTCGCTCTTGCTGCGGCTGTCGCTGAACGTGTCCTCGACCAAGCTGATCATCGGCCAGGGCCACACCGGCACCAGCGCCGCCGGCCATGTGATCGAGGGGTTCGCCGAGTTCATCATGGCCGGCAACCTGGTCCTGGGCCTGGTGATCTTCATCGTTCTCCTGATCGTCAACTTCATCGTCATCACCAAGGGCGCGGGCCGCATGGCCGAGGTTGGCGCGCGTTTCGCTCTGGACGGGATGCCGGGCCGCCAGCTGGCCATCGACGCCGACATGTCGGCCGGCGCGATCACGCATGAAGAGGCCAAGCGCCGGCGCGAGGTCGAACTGGCCGAGACCAACTTCTTCGGCTCGCTTGACGGGGCGTCGAAGTTCGTCAAGGGCGATGCCGTCGCCGGCCTGCTGATCACCGCGCTGAACCTGATCGTGGGCTTTTCTGTCGGCGTCTTCATGCACGGCATGGAGGCGGCGCGGGCGTTCCAGACCTATTCGATCCTGACGGTGGGCGACGGCCTGGTCAGCCAGATCCCGGGCGTGGTCATCTCGGTCGCGGCGGCGCTCTTGTTGTCGCGCGGCGGGGCCAAAGGTGCGGCCGACGTGTCGTTCTTTGCCCAGCTTGGCCGCTATCCGGCGGCGCTGGCCACCGTGGCTGCCCTGATGGCGCTGTTCGCCGTTGTTCCCGGCATGCCCTTCCTGCCCTTCATCCTGGCCGCCGCCGGCCTTGGCGCCGCGGCCTGGTACGGATCACGGGTCAAGCCGACGCCCGAAACCCCTGCCGCTGCCGCGGCGGCGGAAGCCGTGCGCAGGCCGATCGGCGACGTGCTGGACTTTGACGAGATCCATATCGAATTCGCGACCAACCTTGTGGCGATGGCACTGGACCCGGCGACCGGGCTTGACGGCCGCATCGCCAACATGCGCAACCACATCGCCGCGACCTATGGGCTGATCCTGCCCGAGATCCGGCTGACCGACGAGGCCTCGCTGCCGCCCGGCCGCTACCGCATCCGCATCCAGGGGGTGGAGCGGGTCAGCGACCGCCTGCAACCTGACCGCGTCCTGGTGCTGCTGGCCGAGGGCATCCCTGCGCCCGAGGGCGAGGATGTGAAAGAGCCGGTCTACGGCGCCCCGGCGCGATGGATTCGCCCCGACCTGCACGAAGATGCCGTCCTCGCCGGGCTGACCGTGGTGTCTCCGGCCGAGGTTCTGGCCACGCATCTGCTTGAGGTGCTGAAGAACAGCCTGGCGCGACTGCTGTCGCTGCGTGGCCTGCGCCGGCTGCTGGACGAGTTCACCCACCTTTCCGATCCGGCCCGGGCCGAGGCCAATCGCCGCCTGGTCGACGACCTGATCCCCGACAAGGTGCCGATGGACCTGCTGCATTCGGTGCTGCGAATGCTGCTCGACGAACGGGTCTCGATCCGCAACTTGCCGCTGATCCTCGAGGCGATCGCCGAGGCACGCTCGCTGGGCAATGCCGAGGCGGTCTGCGAACATGTCCGCCAACGCCTCGGCTTCCAGATCGTCGCCGATTTCCGCCGGCAGGATGGCACGATCCCCCTGATCCAACTGGCCCCGGAGTGGGAGCGCACCTTCACCGCCCACCAGATGGATGGCGACCGTGCCAACCGCGACGTGGCGTTGCCGCCCGACCTGTTCGCCCGGCTGGCGAACGGCATCGCCGAACGGGTCAGCCGCGCGATCGAGACCGGCTCGCACCCCGCACTGGTCACTTCGGCGGCGCGGCGGCGGTTCCTGCGCACGGTGGTGCAGGCCAAGGGCATCCCCGCCCCGGTGCTGTCTTATGAGGAGATCGGGCTGGACGTGCGGCCGGCCCTTCTGGGGCAGGTGGCGGCATGACTGACCTGATCGCCCAGCTGTCGCAGATCTCCGGCCTGGCCGAGGGCTACATCTGGCTGTTCGGGCTGGTCTTCCTGCGGGTCGGCGCCATGGTGGCGCTGTTCCCCGCCCTTGGCGAGCAGGTGGTGCCGCAACGCATCAAGCTGGCGGCCGCCGTTTCCCTGACGGCCATCGTCGCCCCGCTGGCCGGTCCGCCGGACGCCCTGCCGCAGGGCCTTTTCCTGCCCCTGCTGGCCGAGGCCGGAACCGGGCTGATCCTGGGCTTCGGGCTGCGGCTGATGATCCTGGGGCTGCAATCGGCCGGCACCATCGCCGCGCAGTCGGTGTCGCTGGCGCAGATGTTCGCCGGCACCGGCCCCGATCCGCAGCCGATCGTCGCCAACCTGCTGGTGCTGGCGGCCCTGGCGCTGTTCGTCGCCACCGGCGGGCTGGCCCGGGCCGCCGACCTGCTGGCACAATCCTACCAGATCGTGCCGCCCGGTCAGCTGACCCTGGCGCAGGGTTTCACCGAATGGGGCCTGTCGCGCATTTCGTCGGTTTTCGCGCTGGCCTTCACGCTGGCCGCGCCCTTCGTCCTGGCGGCGCTGCTTTACAACCTTGCGCTTGGCGCGATCAACCGGGCGATGCCGCAGTTGATGGTCTCGTTCGTCGGCGCCCCGGCCCTGACCCTTGGCGGCCTGGCGCTTTTGGCCCTGTGTACGCCCTTCCTGCTGGCGGCCTGGCAAGAGGCGATGCAGGCGGCTCTGGCACAGCCGTTCGGGGGCTGACGTGGCCGACCAGGAACAGGACGACAGCGAACGCGAACACGAGCCGTCCGAGCGCAAGCTGGCCCGGGCGCGTGAAGAGGGCGATGTCGTCCGCTCGGAAGACATGCAGACCGCCGCGGCCTTTTCGGGCCTGGTGCTTGCGCTCTTGATTTTCGGCGGCTGGTCGATGGTCGCGGCCGGCAACGCCGGCATGGTGTTCCTGGATCAGCCCGACCGCCTGGCCGACCTGTCGGGCGAGGGGGCCGCCACGCGCATCGGCGCCCTGGCGTTGCAGATGGCGGCGCCGGTGGCACTGTTGCTGGTCGGCCCGGCTCTGGCGGTGATCGTGCTGCTGGTCGCCACCCGGTCGCTGGTCTTCGCGCCCTCGAAGCTGGAGTTCAAGGCCTCGCGGGTGTCGATCCTGGCCAATGCCGGCCACAAGTTCGGGCGTGCGGGCCTGGTCGATTTCGCCAAGCGTTTTGCCAAGATGATCGCAGTATCGCTGCTGCTGGCCTTGTACCTGAATGGCCTGGCCGAAGAGGTCATGGCCTCGTCCCGGCTGGAAACCGGGCAGGTCGTGATGATGATCGTCGGCGACACCATGGGGTTTCTCAAGCTATTCCTGGCCCTGGCGGTGGTCTTCGGCCTGGTCGACCTGCTGTGGCAACGGGCCGAGTTCATGCGGCGCAACCGCATGAACCGCAAGGAACTTCTGGACGAGATGAAGGAAAGCGAGGGCGATCCGCACGTCAAGGCTGACCGCCGTCGCCGCGCACAAGAGATCGCCACCAACCGGATGCTGGCCGATGTGCCCAAGGCCGATGTGGTGATCGTGAACCCCACGCATTATGCCGTGGCCCTGGCCTGGAACCGCACCTCGGGCAATGTGCCGCGCTGCGTCGCCAAGGGCACCGACGAGATCGCCGCCCGCATCCGCGAGCGCGCGATGGAGGCGGGCGTGCCGATCCGGCCCGACCCGCCGACCGCCCGAGCGCTTTACGCCGCCGTCGACATCGGCCGCGAGATCCGGCCCGAGCATTATGCCGCCGTGGCCGCCGCCATCCGGTTCTCGGACGCGATGCGCAAGAAGGCGCGACGCAGATGACGGCGGATCGCGACAGGCTGGCCCGGCTGGCCGAGATGGCCGCGATGGTGTTCGACGCCAAGGCGCGCCGCTTGCAGCAGGAGAACGCCGCCCGCGATGCGCTGCGCCGCCAGCTGGCTGACCTTGAGGCACCGGCGACTGACGATTCGTTGCCCTGGACTGTGCAGCAGATGACGCGCTTCGGCTACGAGACCTGGGCCACCGCCCGCCGCGCCGAGATCAACCTGAAGCTGGCGGCGCAGACCGTCGAATGCCTGAAGGCCGCCGACGAAACCCGGCTGGCCCTGGGCCGCCAGCTGGCGGTCGAACGGATCGGGGAACGGCGGAAGCCGCCTCAGCTGTCCTGACGGGCGATCTCGGTGATCAGCACGTCGGTGACGATGTCGCCAAGCACCGCCACCGCCTTTTCCTGCAACGCCCGGCGCAGCACCACCAGGTTCGATCCATCGGTGAACGAACCGCGGAAGCCGCCGGAATTGGCGTGGTCGAACAGCACCTGCAGGAAGACGTCGCGGATCTTCGGCTCGCGCGAGTAGACGTCTTCGGTGTGCCCCTGAGCCACCTCGAGGCTGAGCGACAGCACCACCAGCGACATCACCCGGCCGTCCGACAGCAGGGGCACGACGAACTGGTTGTTGAGCTTGACGTAGTCGGGCGGCGGGGCCTCCTCTTCGGCGGCCTGTTCGGCCTCGGCCTCCGCCTCGGCCGGGTCGGCCGGAGGCGGCCGCAGGAAGATGCCGGCGCCCAGGCCGGCCCCAAGGCCGACCAGAGCAAGAAGAATGGGCAGGAGCTTGCGGATCATGATCAGAACGGCAGGATGATGTCGGTGATCTGCTGGCCGTAGCGCGGCTGCTGCACTTCGGAAATCTGGCCGCGCCCGCCATAGGAGATGCGCGCCCCGGCGATCTTGTCATAGGTGATCTCGTTCTGCCGCGAGATGTCGGCCGGACGGACATAGCCGGTAACGATCAGTTCGCGCAGTTCGTAGTTGACCCGCACCTCTTGCTGGCCCTCGATCCGCAAGACGCCGTTCGGCAGCTCCTCGACCACGGTGGCGGCGACGCGCAGCGTCAGCTTTTCCTTCCGCGACACGTTGCCGGACCCGTTGAAGGTGGAATCCGACGAGGTCTCGACCGCGTCGGCCATGCTGGCGCCGTCGGGCAGCGAGGAATCGATCCGCTGGGGGATGCCGAACAGCGACGGGATCCCCATGCTTTGCGCCCCGCTGCGGGATCGGCCGGTAGAGTTCGAGATCTCGGCCTTGTCGTCGATCTCGATCACGACGGTCAGGATGTCACCCCGCTGCGCCGCCCGCCGGTCGCCCAGAAGCGAGTCGGTTTCCCCCGTCCAGAGCGATGAAGCGGAGGTCGGGGCATTGGGGTCGGCATTTTCGGGCATCGCCGAGGAATAAAGCGAGTGGTGCTGGAAGCTGCCTTCCAGCGGGCTGAACTCGGGCGCGCGGCCGACCTGGTCAAGGTCGCCACAGGCGGCAAGCGACAGGGAGGCGAAAAGGGCAAGGGGCAGAAGGCGGGTCAATTGGGGTCTCCGACAAGGATCTTTCCGTCAGCGGTGATGCGCCCGGTCACGGTGGCGCGCGAGGTCAGGTTGATGGCGCGGATCGTCTCGCCCTCGCCTCCGCGGGCCAGCGAGCGGCCCTCGGCCAGGATCGACAGCGACCCGGAACGGTAGACAAGGCTGACGACCTGGTTGCGTTCGACCAGTGCGGGCGGGCCAAGATCGCCGGGCCGCAACGGGCGCCCGGCATAGAGCGTCGACTTCAGCTCTTGCCCGACGGCCAGGGCAGGATCGGTCAGCGCGCCGTCGATTTCGGCATCGACCAGGGTCAGGTCCTCGGCCGCGATCACGGTATGGGCAGGCAGGGTGCGTACGGCCACCACGGCTTCGGCGCCGGCGGGGCCGGCAAGGGCGATCAGCAGGGGCGCCAGGACGGCCTTCATCAGCGCACCTGCGTGGTGGCGGCCAGCATCTGGTCGGCCGCGGTGATGACCTTGGCGTTCAGCTCGTAGCCGCGCTGTGCCTTGATCAGCTCGGTCACCTCCTTGACCGGATCGACCGAGCTTTCCTCAAGGTAACCCTGGCGCAAGGTACCCAAGCCCGCGGTCCCCGGCGTGCCCACCAGCGGCGGGCCAGAGGCCGGGGTTTCCAGGAACAGGTTCGACCCGATCGCCTCAAGCCCCTTTTCGTTGGTGAACCCGGTCAGGGTGAACTGGCCCAGAAGCTCGGGCTCGACCTGGTTGTCGAAATAGGCATAGACCTCTCCGGCGGCGTTCACCGCGATGCTGCGGGCGTCCGAGGGAATGGTCATGCCGGGGGCGACCGGATAGCCGTCGGCGGTGACGATCTGGCCGTCGGGCGACCGCTTCAGCGAGCCGTCCCGGGTATAGCCGGCCTCGCCCGAGGGCATCGTGACCTCGATATAGCCCGGCCCTTCGATCGCCACGTCAAGATCGCCGCCCGTCGCCGTCAGCGAGCCCTGCGCCAGCATCACCGACACCGCCGCGGGCCGCACGCCCAGGCCGATCTGTACCCCGGTCGGCAGCATCGCCCCGTCTGACGAGGACACCGTGCCCGGCCGAGCCATCTGCTGGTAATGCAGGTCGGCGAAATCGGCGCGTCGGGCGTTGTAGCCGGTGGTCGACATGTTGGCGAGGTTGTTCGACACCACGTCGACCTTCATCTGCTGGGCGGCCATCCCGGTGGCGGCGATGTGAAGGGCTTTCATCTGCGGCCTCAGCGTCCAAGGGTTTCGATCACGCCGCGCATCCGGCCATCCTCGGCATCAAGGAATTTCTGGCCCAGCTCGTAGGCGCGCTGCACTTCGATCATGCGGGCGATCTCGGACACCGGGTTGACGTTGCTGTCCTCGAGAAAGCCCTGGTAGATGCGCGATCCCTCGACCGGCTCGACCTCGCCGCCGTCGAACAGGGTGCCGGCCTGATGCTTCAGCGCCAGCGGGTCGGTCGGCTGCCACAGCCCGATCTGCGCGATCGGCACGCCGCCGGCCGACAGCGTGCCATCCTCGGCCAGGCCGACCGGGCCCGCGTCGGGCGGGATGAAGACGGGGGCGCCGCCCGCATCCAGCAGGCGCTGGCCATCCATGTTCACCAGTTCGCCCGCCGCATTCGGTGTGAAGCTGCCCGAGCGGGTCAGGCGGTTGCCTTCGGGCGTTTCGATCAGGAAGAATCCGTCACCCTGGATCGCGAAGTCGAAACTTGCGCCGGTCATCGTCAGGCCGGCCTGCGACAGGTCGACGATCCGGCCGGTGCCATGGGCCATCGACAGCGAGGGCTCTTCGTCCAGAGCCTTGACGTGTTCGGCGAACACCATGCCCTCGCGCCGGAAGCCGGTGGTCGAGAGGTTGGCGATGTTGTTCGCCACCAATTGCATCTCGCGCATCAGGCCGGACTGCCGGCCAAGCGCGGTATATCCTGCGGCATCCATGGCTTAGCCCCCTGCGATGCGCGGAATGATGGTGTCGGTGAAGAAGCCGACCAGCGTGGTGGTCATGAAACTCATCGAGACCCAGAACACCGCCAGCATTGCCGCGACCTTGGGTACGAAGGTCAGCGTCATCTCCTGCACCGAGGTCAGCGCCTGCAAGAGGCCGATGACGACGCCGACCACCAGTGCGACTGTCAGCAGCGGGGTCGAGATCATGGCGGCGACCCACAGGCCCTGGCGCAGCACGTCGAAGATGGCCGACTCGGTCATATCGGCATCCTCAGGATTTCCTGGTAGGCCTCGACGACGCGGTCGCGCACCGTGGCGACCGTTTCGACCGCCAGTTGCGAGGAGGCCAGCGCCTCGACCAGGGCATGGGGATCCGCGCCGCCGGTCATGGCGGCGCGGGCCGTGGTCTCGGCATTCGTCAGCGCCTCGGTGAAGGTGCTGGCGAACTTGCCCAGCCCACCGCCGGATTCGGCGGTGCCGGGTTTGGGCGCTGCGGCCGTTCTGGCCTGCGCATAGGTCTGGGCGACGAAAGATCCCTTAACATCCATTCCGATGCCTCCTTATCGCCGCAGAAGATCGAACAGGCTTTGCGTCATCTGGCGCGCCTGGTCGAAAAGCTTGAGATTCGCCTCGTAGCTGCGCTGTGCCTCGCGCGAGTCGGCGATCTCGATCACGAGGTCGACGTTCGACCCGTCGTAATAGCCGGCCTCGTCGGCCAGCGGGTTGCCGGGGTCGTAAATGCGCGGCAACTCGGTCTGGTCCAGCCGCACCGGCCCGGCTTCGACCAGACCGGTCTCCATCGCCTCTTCGAACGAGATCACCTTGCGGTGGTAGCCGGGCGTGTCGACGTTGGCGATGTTCTCGGACACGTGCCGCAGGCGGGTTGCCTGCGATTCCATCCCCGAGGCCGCAAAGGACAGCGATGTCATCAGGTCGTTCATTCAGCCGCCCCCCTACCGCTGCCGGCCCAGCGAGGCGCGGATCACGTCCGAGGTGGCACGATAGATCGCCAGTGCCATCTCGTGTTCCTGCCGGGCCTCGGCCGACTTGACCATTTCCTTTTCCAGCGAGACCGAGTTGCCGTTGGGCGCCTCGGCGCCGCCCCCGTCGATCGGGGTCAGGGCGGCCATCCGCGGCGGGTCCTGGATGTGGCCGGCCCGGGTGGCGCGCATCGGATCGCCCGAATCCTGCCAGGCGGCGGCGAAATCGGGGATGTCCTGGGCCTTGTAGCCGGGCGTGTCGGCGTGCGCGACGTTCTTCGCGATCACCCCCATCCGGCTGCCGGCATGGGCGGCAAGCGACTGCGCCATCCGGGTGATTTCCAGTTTCTCGAACATCTCGGGCTTCTCCCTCGATCTGCTTCACCAAGGCTTAAGGGTGATTCCTTTAGAAAGCGTAATCAGTGAACAAAAGGGGATCGCCGTGGCCGGACTCTTCGATGGACTGCAGGCCGAGATCGCGGATATCGAACC
>JAGPCN010000298.1 GCA_018058035.1 Fuscovulum sp. | reverse complement strand
CCCGCTGTCCGTCAGCGCAGCTGCCAGCGCCGGCAGGGCGGCCGCGTCGGGGTAAAGCCCGCCATGGCCTTCGACCCCGGAATATCCAGTGGCGGCCAGCATCCGCAGCGTGGCGTCAAGCGGCGGAAAGTTGCGGCTGGAATAAAGCTGATAGCTGAACATTCCCTGGGTCCTTTCCGGAACGACGGTGGCGGGCCGAGTGCAGGTCTGTCACGGGGCGGCCATTCCGGCATCCCTATCGGCTCTTCCCGGCACCTGAATCGTTATAGTCGATATCTATAACGTTACAGAACCGCCGATCAAGCCGACATTCCACTTGACCCTGCCAGGCTTCGGCACCACAGATCGGGGCATGGATCGTGCAGACGCAAATCCGCGTAAAAGTGGCGAAACGGTCGGGCCGCCGCGGAAGCATCACCGCGGCACGCACCCCGGAAGCCAGTGGCCATGACGCCCGATTCGGACAACGCGCGGCCGACGCTGAAGACCATCGCCGCCGCCACCGGCCTGGCCGTAGCCACCGTCAGCCGCGCACTGAAGGACGCCCCCGACATCGGCGAAGAGACCAAGCGCCGCGTCCGCGCCATGGCGGACCGGCTGGGCTATCGCCCGAACCGCGCCGGAGTGCGCCTGCGCACCGGCAAGACCAATGTGATCGCGCTGATCCTGTCGGCCGAGGCCGACATGATGAACCACACCGCGCGGCTGTTGTACGCGATCGCCAACGCCCTGCGAGGCACCGCCTACCACATGATCGTCACGCCATACTTCCCCGACCAGGACCCGATGGACCCGGTGCGCTACATCGTCGAATCGGGCAGCGCCGATGGGATCATCCTGAACCAGACCCGGCCCGACGACCCGCGGGTCCGCTATCTGGCCGGGCGCGGCTTTCCCTTTGCCACCCATGGCCGCACCGAGATGGGCATCGACCACCCCTATTTCGATTTCGACAACGAGGCCTACGCCCGGCTGGCGGTGGCCGAACTGGCCCGCCGCGGCCGCCGGCGGCTGCTGATGATCCCGCCACCGCGCGCGCAGTCCTATGCGCGCCACATGGTCACCGGCTTTGTCGAGACCGCCGCCGAACAGGGCCTGGCCTGCGACCTGGCGAGCGAGGTCACCTCGGATTCCGCCAGCGAGGCGATCGAGGCCGCACTGTTCGACCGCATGTCGCGCGCCGACCGGCCCGATGGCCTGATCACCGGGTCGACAGTGACGACATTGGCCAGCATCTCGGGCGCGGAACGCGCCGGCCTGCGGATCGGTCAGGACTTTGACGTGGTCGGCAAAGAGGCGATCCCCTTCCTGCACCGCTTCCGCCCCGAGATCCTGATCGTGCGCGAGGATGTCAGCCGCGCCGGCGATTTCCTGGCCCGCGCCCTGATCGCCACCATCGACGGCCGCGGCCAGGTGCCCGTCGCCCATGGGCTTGAGGTTCCCGACCGCGTCGAGGGCGGCGGGTAGGCGCATCCCCCTTTGCCTCGGCGCCCGCCGCAGCCTATCCTGATGCCACCATGCCCGCCCTCTGCCGCGATTGCCTGACGACCTTTGAGGCGGGTGCCCGCTGCCCCGCCTGCCGGTCGCCGCGTGTCGTGGCCCACCCCGAACTGACGGCGCTGTCCATCGCCCACATGGATTGCGACGCCTTCTACGCCAGCGTGGAAAAGCGCGACGATCCGGGCTTGCGCGACAAGGCGGTGATCGTCGGCGGCGGCACCCGGGGCGTGGTCTCCACCTGCTGCTACCTGGCGCGGATCAAGGGTGTTCGGTCGGCGATGCCGATGTTCCAGGCGCTGAAGCTGTGCCCCGAGGCGGTGGTGGTCAAGCCGCGCATGGCCGCCTATGTCGAGGCCAGCCGCGCCATCCGCGCCATGATGGAAGAGCTGACCCCCGCCATCGAACCCCTTTCGCTGGACGAGGCCTTCCTGGACCTGACCGGCACCGCCCGCCTGCACGGCGCACCGCCCGCGGTGCTGCTGGCCCGCCTGACCAAGCGGATGGAGGACGAACTTGGCCTGACCGGGTCCATCGGCCTAAGCCACAACAAGTTCCTCGCCAAGATCGCCAGCGACCTGGACAAGCCGCGCGGATTTTCGGTGATCGGCCGCGCCGAGACGGCCGCTTTCCTGAAGCCCCGGCAGGTCCGCATCATCTGGGGCGTCGGCACCGCCACCCAGGCCGCGCTGGAGGCCGCCGGCATCCGCACCATCGCCGACCTGTTGCGGTGGGACCGCGCCGACCTGGCCGCCCGCTTCGGCCACATGGGCGACCGGCTGTTCCATCTGGCGCGGGGCGAGGACCGCCGCCGCGTCGCCCGCGACGAGATGCCGAAGTCGATCTCGAAGGAGACGACGTTTTCCGAAGACACCGCCGACCCCGACATCCTGGACGGCCACCTGTGGCGGCTGGCCGAACAGGTGGCCGACCGCGCCAAGGCCAAGGCGCTGGCCGGCCGCACCGTCACGCTGAAGCTGAAGCGCGGCGACTTCCAGCTGGTGTCGCGGCGCCAGGCGCTGGCCGACCCCACCCAGCTGGCCGACCGCATCTACCGCGCCGCGCGCGCGCTGTTCGACCAGGCCGGGCCGCGCGGCCCCTACCGGCTGATCGGCGTCGGCATCTCGGACCTGACGCCCGAATCGCTGGCCGACCGCGCCCCCGACCTGCTGGACCCCGATGCGACCCGCCGCGCCGCCGCCGAACGCGCCGCCGACAGCATTCGCGCCCGCTTTGGCCAGGATGCGATCATCAAGGGCCGCGCCCTGCGCTAGCCCGTTTGCGCGCCGTTAACGACCTGCTGCCAAGGTCGGCCCCAGTCCCAGCGAACGGATCGCCCATGCCAAACCAACCGAACGACCTTGAACCCGCACTTCGCGCGGCGATGGAGGCGCACGCCCGCTGGCGCCTGCGCCTGAAGACGGCGCTCACCACGCGGCGCAGCGACATCCCGGTCGAACAGGCCGCCTGCGACGACCGCTGCGAATTCGGCAAATGGCTGCACGACCCCAGCCTTGACCCGGCGATCCGCGACAGCCAGCCCTACCGCGTGGTCCGCCGCCTGCATGCCGAATTCCACAAGGTCGCCGCAGACGCCCTGGAAGGCGCGCTGAACGGCCAGCGCCGCCGCCGTGACCGCTCGGCCCTGGCCGAGTTCGACGGATCGTCGTCCAAGTTGATGACGGCGTTGCAGAAATGGCTGGGCGAGGTGCGGGGATGATCCCGCCGCCCTACTCGGCCGCCAACGGCATCTCGCGGCCTGCCGCGCCGCACAACTCGGCCACCACGCCCGCGATCAGCCGCCGGAAGTCATCAAAGCCGGGCGCCGGCTCGATCCGCGCCTCGTCCATGTAAAGCGCCCGGTCGATCTCGACCTGGACCACATGCACCCGGCGCGATGGCCGGCCATAGGCCTGCGCCACATAGGCCCCGGCAAAGGGCGCATTGCGCGCCACGCGCAACCCTGCCGCGGCAAAGGCTGCCTCGACGCGGTCCATCACCTCGCGCCCGGCCGCGGCGCCGAACCGGTCGCCCAGCACCACCTCGGGCCGGGGATGGCCCGGCCGCGCATGGCTTTCGATCGCCTCATGCGGCATCGAATGACAGTCGATCAGGATCGCCTCGCCGAAACTGTCGCGGGTCTGGTCCAAGAGCCGGCGCAACAGGTCGTGATAGGGATGCCAGTAGCGCCGCAGCCGCCGCTCGGCCTCGGCCAGTGGCAACTTGCCGGAGTAGATCGCCCGCCCCCCCGCCACCACCCGGGGAATCACCCCCAGCCCCGAGGTGATGCGCGGATTGTGCGCGCTGCGCCCGATGCCGTCGATCACAGCGGGGTCCAGTTCGTCCGCGGCGCGGTTCAGGTCGACGAATGCGCGCGGCACCTGGGCGGCCAGCAAGGGCGCGCCATGATCGGGCGCACAGCCGAACAGGCGGTCGACAAAGGCATCTTCCGAAGACCGGATCGCCTGGCGGTCCAGCGCCGAGCCGGCCAGGAAGGCCGCCGGATAGGCCGCCCCCGAATGCGGCGAGGCAAAGACCAGCGGCACGGACTGGCGGGCCGGGCGGTGCAGGCGATAGACCTCGGGTGCGCTGTCGGGCACGTCGTCTCCGGTCGGTTCTGGGCCGCGCGACGGCACGGCCTTCCTCGGGTATAGCGGCTTTCGCGGAAAAGCCAAAACCCCTTGCGGCGGTCCGACAAGCTGGATATAGACCCCCCTACCGACGCGGTTTGCCCCGCGTCCTTTTCGTTTTACCGAAAGGGCCTTGGGCGAATCGGTGTCAGGGGGGCGGTTAGCTCAGCGGTAGAGCACTACGTTGACATCGTAGTGGCCACTGGTTCGATCCCAGTACCGCCCACCATTCACCGTCTGCCTCCGGGCAGGCATGGGTTTCATCTGGCGCAGTCACGCGCCGCGAAAAGGGAGGGACGACCATGAAGGTTGCCAACTCGCTCCGCTCGCTGAAGACGCGCCATCGCGATTGCCAGATCGTGCGCCGCAAGGGCCGGGTCTATGTGATCAACAAGACGCAGAAGCGCTACAAGGCCCGCCAGGGCTGAA
>JAGPCN010000297.1 GCA_018058035.1 Fuscovulum sp. | reverse complement strand
CCACCTTGGCCTTTGCCACCCCCATCGGCTACCAGACCAACATGATGGTCTATGGTCCCGGCGGCTATCGGTTCTCGGACTTTACCAAGGTCGGGGTGCCGCTGAACATCATCGTGATGCTGGTGGCCTCGGTGCTGATCCCGATCCTTTGGCCGCTGTGAGGTCTGACATGCGCCGTATCCTTCCCTTGATGCTGCTGGCCGCCTGCGCGGCGCCGCACGGCACGCCGCCGGGCCTGCAGACGGTGAAGCTGACCGACCGCGCGCTGGAACTGCGGCTAAGCGACGGCACGCTGTGCCGGGCCGACTGGCGCGCGGCGCCGGTGGGGCGGATGGATGGCTGCGGCGCCGGCTATGGCTATGCCGTGACGGTCGAGGACAGCCCCAACCTGGCGCGGCAACTGGTCGAGGGGGTGTTCCTGGCCCTGGGCGCCGAAGGCGTGCTGGCGCCGATGGCCGAGGTGGTGATCACCGAGCCGGGCGGCACCGACCGCGTCTACGTCTCGCCCCCGCCGCGCGGCTAGGGCGGCTCCTCGTCGGACTTCGTCCGCTCGTCGCTGAGGGGACGGTTTGCTCCTCGTCGGACTTCGTCCGCTCGTCGCGGGCGGGCTGCGACGAGTGCACGAAGTGCATCGAGGAGCGGCGGGGTTGCCCTTGGGGCGGGCGGCGGTGTAGAGGGGCGCGATCACCGCAAAGGCGACAAGGGGTAGGGCCATGGCAGGCCATTCGAAATGGGCGAACATCCAGCACCGCAAGGGCAAGCAGGACAAGGCGCGCTCGGCGACGTTTTCCAAGCTGGCAAAAGAGATCACCGTTGCCGCCAAGATGGGGATGCCCGACCCCGACATGAACCCGCGCCTGCGGCTGGCGGTCAAGGCCGCCAAGGCGGTGTCGATGCCCAAGGACGTGATCGACCGCGCGATCAAGAAATCGCAGATGGGCGATGCGGCGGATTACACCGAGATGCGCTATGAGGGCTATGGCGCGGGCGGCATCGCCATCATCGTCGAGGCGCTGACCGACAACATGAACCGCACCGCGTCAAACGTGCGCAGCTATTTCTCCAAGGCGGGTGGCAACCTGGGCCAGACCGGCAGCGTCAGCCATGGCTTTGACCGCGTCGGCGAGATTTCCTATCCCGCCGCTGCGGGCAGTGCCGATGACGTGATGATGGCCGCCATCGAGGCCGGCGCGGATGACGTGGAATCCGACGAGGACGGCCACTGGATCTATTGCAGGGTCGAGGCCTTGAACGAGGTCTCGGACGCGCTGGAAAAGGCCCTGGGGGAATCGACCGAGTCCAAGCTGGTCTGGCGGCCGCAGGTGCGCACCGAGGTCGACCTGGACACGGCGCAGAAGCTGATGAAGCTGATCGACCTGCTGGAAGAGGACGACGACGTGCAGACCGTGACGCACAATTTCGACGTTCCCGAAGAGGTCGCGGCGCAGCTGTAAGCGCCTTGGACGAAAGCGCGCCTAGCCCGGGATCAGCCGGGCGCGGGCCGACGCGCGCAGCGCCGCCGTCAGCGGTGCCAGCGCGGGAGCGGCCAGGCGCGTGACCTGCCAGTGCAAGGCCACGTCCAGCGGCAGCGCGGGCGCCAAGTCGACCAGCCGGCCCGCGGCGATGTGATCCTCGACCAGGGCTGCGGGGTTCATGCCCCAGCCCAGGCCCGCAAGGGCCGCATCGACGAAGCCCTGCGACGACCCCAGCCGATGCGCCGGAAAGGCGGGCCTGCGGCCGGTCAGGGCCTCGGCCCAGCGGTGTTGCAGGCGGTCGTGGCGCGAATAGACCAGCGCCGGGGCCCGGGCCAGCGCGGCGGCGGTGGGGCCTTGCGGAAACCACTGCGCGGCAAAGGCGGGGCTGGCGGTGGCGCGGTAGCGCAGCGCGCCCAGGGGCCGCGTGTCGCAGCCCTGCAGCGGCCCCGGATGGGCGGTGATGGCGGCCAGCACCTCGCCCCGTTTCAGCCAGTCCTGGCTGACGTCCTGGTCGTCGATCACCAGGTCGTAGAGGAACCCCGGCACGGCCGCCAGCGCCGGGATCACCCAGGTCGCCAGGCTGTCGGCATTGACCGCGATCCGCAGCGCGGCGGGGCCGGGCGAGAGCCCCGGCAGGTCGCGCGCCGCCGCGCGCGCCAGAAGGGCGACCTCGTCATGGTGGCGCACCAGACGCAGGCCGGCGGGCGTGGCCGTGCAGGGCTGGCCGCGGCTGATCAGCAGGGTGCCGGTGGTCTCCTCCAGCGCCTTCAGTCGCTGCGAGATGGCCGATGGCGTTACCGCAAGCTCGGTTGCGGCGGCGTCGAAGCTGCCGAGGCGGTGGATGGCCGACAGGGCGGCCAGTTGGGCGGGGTCGAACATCGGGAAAGGCTCCGGCGGTCCTGGCGGAAGATTAGGAAAACTGAACGCCGCAGCAAAGGATTAATTTGTGTTGATCTCGTCCGCGGGCTAGTCCGGGCGGAAACGGAGGACATGGCATGGCAGGAGAGCGGGATTTACAGCGGTTGCTGGCCGGGATGGCGCCCGAATTGCGCGGCAGGGACTGGGGTTATGCCTGTGCCGCGCAGCTGCCCGCGGGACTGGCGCCCTTTGCCGTGGTGGCCGAGGACGAGGGCCTGACGCTGGTCGCGCCGATGGCGACGCTGGTGGCGGCGGGGCTGGCGGCGCAAGGCCCGCTGGCGCGGATCACGCTGACCATCCATTCCGCGCTGGAGGCGGTCGGCCTGACCGCGGCGGTGGCCGCGGCGCTGGCGGCGCAAGGGATCAGCGCCAATGTCATTGCCGGGTTCCACCACGACCACATCTTCCTGCCCGCGGCCGATGCCGACCGGGCGCTGGCCGCGCTGAAGGCGCTGTCGCGCGGTGCCTGAGGCTGCCGTTGCGGGGTTCTTCACCGGGCTGAGCCTGATCCTGGCGATCGGGGCGCAGAATGCCTTCGTGCTGCGCCAGGGTCTGCGGCGCGAACATGTCGGGCCGGTGGTGGCGGTCTGTGCGGGGTCGGACGCCCTGCTGATCGCGGCCGGCGTGGCGGGCTTCGGCGCGGTCTCGGCCGCGGTGCCCTGGCTGGCCGAGGCGATGCGGTGGGCCGGCGTGGCCTTTCTGGTGGTCTACGGCGCCCTGCGGTTCCTTGCCGCGCGCAAGGGCGGCGAGGCGCTGCGGCCAGCCGAAGGCCGCTCGGCCAGCCTGCGGGCGGTGCTGGGTACCTGCCTGGTGCTGACCTGGGCCAACCCGCATGTCTGGCTGGACACCGTGGTCCTGCTGGGGTCGATCAGCGCGCAGTATCCGGGGCGGGGGCCGGCCTTCGCCATCGGCGCGGCGGCGGCTTCGGCGGGGTTCTTCTCGGCGCTTGGGTTCGGGGCGCGGCTTCTGGCGCCGGTCTTTGCCCGGCCCGCCGCCTGGGTCTGGCTGGAGATCGGCGTCGGCCTGGTGATGTGGACCATCGCGGCGGGCCTTGCGTTTTCCTGACCGGGCGGGTCAGGTCGCGGCCATGGAATCGCAGTCGCAGACCGGACCGGGGGCGCGGATGGCGGGCATCCTGTGGATGCTGTTGTCGGGGCTGGCCTTCGTGGGCGTGAACGGGGTGGTCAAGCACCTGGGCCAGGACCTGCCGGCGGCGCAATCGGCCTTTGTCCGCTTTGCCTTCGGCGCGGCGTTCTTCCTGCCGGTGTTGCCGGGCGTCCTGCGGTCGGGCCTGCCGGCGCAGGTCTGGCGGATGTTCGGCTGGCGGGCGGTGCTGCATGTGGCGGCGGTGGTGTTCTGGTTTCACGCCATGGCGCGGGTGCCGGTCGCCGAGATGTCGGCCATCGCCTTCCTGAACCCGGTGATCGTGCTGGTGATCGCCGGGCTGATGCTGGGAGAGCGGATGGGCCTGCGGCAGGTCGGCGTGGTGCTGGCGGCGCTGGCCGGCGCGGTGCTGGTGCTGCGGCCCGGCTTTCGCGAGGTGACCGAAGGCCACCTGAGCCAGATCGCCGCGACCCTGTGCTTTGCCAGCAGCTACATCCTGGCCAAGCGGCTGGCGGCGCTGGCCCCGGCTTCGGCGGTGATCGCGGTCTTGTCGGTGGGGGTGACGCTGGGCCTGTTTCCGCTGGCGCTGCGGGTCTGGCAGCCGATCTCGCTGCACGAGGTGGCCTGGCTGGCGCTGGTGGCGGGGCTGGCGACGGCGGGGCATTACGCGATGGCGCGGGCCTTTGCGGCCGCGCCGCTGGCCACCACGCAGCCGGTGACCTTCCTGCAGATCGTCTGGTCGACGATCCTGGGCGCCACCGTCTTCGGCGAGGCGGTCGATCCCTTTGTCCTGCTGGGCGGGGCCACGATCATCGCCGCCGTCAGCCTGAACACCTGGGCCGAGCAGCGCCAGGGCACGGCGCAGCGCGCGGCCGCCCCGGTGGCCGAGGGCTGATCCCGCAGGGCCGGTGTTGCGCTGTGCGGCGGGGTGGCGCGCGGTCGGGTTACCGGGCGTTGAGGGAGCGACCCTAGGGTCCCGCAACCCAAGGCGTTTGCGCGGAGAACCTGACCCATGCCCGACGATACCGACATCCTGGGGCTTCCCCTGATCCTGCCGGCGCAGGCCCAGAAGCATGT